>JAIESJ010000248.1 GCA_019746155.1 Burkholderiales bacterium | reverse complement strand
AGACGTACTGCTCGACCCCCAGCCCCTCATGGCCGGCGGGAACGGTGCTCATCCTGACCTTGCCGTTGCCCTGTACGCGATAGATTGCAGCCGTTTTGCTCGATGCGAGCTGCCGCCCCCATTCGCTGTTGACATAAATCATGAGTTCGGACACCACCTTGTCGATCGGCGTGCCGCGAATGCGGCGCGTGATGGTGATGTGGTCGTTTTCGACACAGAAGCTGTACTCCGGCCGCTGCTCGGTCTCGGCCATGTCGCCGCGCCGCGTCCGCTCGAGCCCGACGGCGAACTCCCACAGTACGCGCAAGGGCTCCGCATGGGGGTGATCGATCGCGCCGCCGGCGATGGTTTCCACGTTGAATGCCGGGTCGAGCGTGTCGTGCCTCAGGTTGGCCGCGATTCTGACACTTTCTATCCGACTTTCCGTGGATACGATGTCGTATCCTGGCGTGACTTCGGCGTAGAGCGACAGCGCCGGGCAATCGTGGCCTTCGCTTAAAGTGAAACTTCGGATCGCTGTTTCGGGCAGCATGGTGATTTTGCCGCCGGGAAAATAGACCGTCGACAGTCTTTCGCGCGCCATGCGGTCGATTTCCGAGTCAACCCCGATTCCCAGCGCGGGCGCGGCGATGTGGATGCCGATACGCCAATTGCCGCCGGCAAGCCGTGTGACCGAGAACGCGTCGTCGATCTCGGTGGTCGTGGCGTCGTCGATGCTGAAGGCCTCGACCCCGGCGCGCGGCAGCCCGGCGGGGGCGGCCAGCGCCGGCACGGGGCCGAACTCGACGCCGCGCGGGAAGTTCTCGCACAGAAAGCGGTTGAGATGATACTCGCGCGAAGACGGCAGCGCCCCGCAGCGCTCGATCAACCGCGCCGGCGATATCCTGAGCGCCGCGCTTGCCTCCTCCAACGCCTTCCATTCGATGCTGTTCCTGTCCGGCTTGTAGAGCAGGCCGTTCAATACCGGCTCGAACTCGGGCGGAAGCCTCGACACGCTCAGCTGCGCGACGTATTCCTCCTTCTTGAGCGCCTGCCGGCGTTTGCGCTCGATACTCGCCAATGCAGCCTTGAGCGCCTCCTCCGGTGCCGCCTTGTAGCGTCCGCGGCCTTTCTTGTAGAAGTACATCGGCGCGCCGTGCAGACGGAGCAGCACTCCCGCGGATTCGACCGCGCTGGGTTCATGTCCGAAATACTCCCGCGCCAGGTCATCGTAGGAAAACTCGGCCTCGCCACAGCACTGCCACAGGAAATCGACGTCGATCCCGTCGGCAAGTTTCTGTGCCTGGTCCGCGAAACCCGCGAGCGGCGGCTGCTCGAAGCGGAACAGCACCGCGCTCGCCTTCACTTTGGAGCGTCTGCCGTGCGGCGCCTCGACCTGCAGCGAGGTGTTGTTGTCGGCAAGAATGGCACCGATCTTGAACTGGCCTTCCTCTTCGTAAAATACGTTCATGTATGGAATGTGGTGATAGCGCCCGGCCGGAAGGTAATGCAGCAAACCGGCGCCGGATTAGTCGGATGGCTCTTGCCCGGCGCAGAGGCTATTGCGCGAGATCGGGTTCGCCGCCCGTGCGCAGAATCTCGCCCCGCACCGCGTCGCGTAATTTTACTGTTGCTTCCCAGTCCGGGCCAGAGGATTGAAGCGGTAAACCGAAAATTATGGTAATCGCACCCCGGCGCGCCAGCCAGCTCTCATCGCGCAGGATAGCGCGCGTGCCGCGGATTGCCACCGGCACCACCGGCACGCCAGCGCGCGCCGCCACCGCGAACGCACCGCTGCGGAAAGGCTTGAGCCCGGTGCGGCGATCAAACGTCCCTTCCGGAAAAAAGATGGGGGAATTCCCTGACTGCAACACCGCCGCGAATTGTCCCACGTCCTCGGCGCCCCGGTGCGCATCATGGCGCTCGACGTACGCAGCGCCGATGCCCCGCAGGAACAGTCGCGGGATCAACTGGCGTGCAAACTCGCGCTTGGCGGCAAATGCATATCCAAACCGCGGCGGCAGCGCCGCTGAAAGCGCGATGCCGTCCAGATAGCTGGCATGGTTTGCCGCCAGGACACAAGGCCCCGCCGGCAGATTTTCGATGCCGCGGCACACCAGGGGAACGCGCGCAAGCCACAGGAACAGACGCGCCGCGTAGTGGATGAGCGGACGGCCCCATTCCGGTCTGGCGATGAGCGCCACCGCCAGCCAGGTGGGCGGGGCGAGTAGCGCAAACCAGGCCAGCACATAGCAACCGTACGCCGCCTCCGCTGCGGCCCGCGCCACGCGCCGCAATTGCGGTGCCGCAGCAGCCCACATCAGGCGCGTTACCTGCCACCATACCGGCGCCGGACGCGGCGCGCGGTCGCCATGCTCGTAGAATTCGCGGCTTGCGGCACGCCGGATTTTTCCGCTTGAAGTCTTCAGCACCGTATGCGGCGGTGCGAGCACAATATCGTCAACGGGCATGCCCAGCACGTCCACCGCTTTTTCGTTGATCTTGTGCCGCAACTGCTCGCGCACCGCGTCATCCGTCTCGCGCGTCTCCGCCAGCACCACCAGGCGTTCGGTCCCGGAGACCGGATCGGCGCTCCCGAACACCGCCACGCAACCCTTGCGAATACCCGGAATGTCGCCCACCGCCTGCTCGAGATCGTACGGAAAAATATTGCGTCCGCCGCGGATGATCATGTCCTTGACACGCCCGGTAAGGTAAATTTCACCGTTGGCGAGATAGGCATAATCGCCGCTGTCGAGCCAGCCTCCGGAAAAAAGTTTTCGTGTCTCCTCGGGATTACGGTAATAGCCGCTCGTCGCGGAGGGCCCCTTGAACTGCAGCCGTCCCTCCTGGCGCTCGCCGGCCTCGAAGCCGGCCGCGTCCACCACCCGCACCTGATGTCCCGGCAACGGCAGCCCGCAGGCGACAAAGCGCAGCACATCGGGCTCGTCTTCGCGCGCCGGAACCGCCTGCCCCGAGGCCATGAACGGATCACGCTTGATGCGGTCAATCACCGGTCCGCGCCCCGGCGGTGGAAATGCAAGCCCTACCGTGCATTCAGCCAAGCCGTAGACCGGCGCGACCGCTTCCGCGCGCAGGCCGTATTTCCCGAAGCGGTCGCGGAACGCGGTGATGGTATCGGGACTCACCGGCTCGGCGCCGTTGAACGCGTAACGCCACGAGCTCAGATCGAGACCTTCGATATCGGCGTCTTCGATCTTGCGCAGGCACAGTTCGTAGGCAAAATTCGGCGCCGCTGAGAGCGTGCCGCGGTGGCGATGAATCGCCCACAGCCAGCGCTGCGGCCGCGACAGGAACGCAAGTGGCGACATGATCACCAGCGGAAAACCGTGATAGAGACCGCCCAGCCATGCGCCGATCAATCCCATGTCGTGGTAGAGCGGCAGCCAGCTGACGAAAACATCGTTGGCGGAGGCGCCCACGGCCCGACCCATCGCCCGTATGTTCGCCAGCAGGTTGGCGTGGGTGAGCACCACGCCCTTGGGATTGCCGGTGCTGCCGGAAGTGTATTGCAGGAACGCGATATCCTCAGCGCCCACGCGCGGGTGCAGATCCAGCTTTCTGCCCGGATCGAATTCGCCCGGGGTCATTACGCCGCGCAGCGACCGGACCTGCGGGCGCAGCAGCATGGCCACCGGCTTCGCCTCCGGCACGGTGATCATTATCGCCACCTGTGCGTTGGCAAGAATTCCGGCATGGCGGCGCATGTGGTCTTCGAGCTGCGCGAGCCGCAGCGGCGGATAGATCGGCACCGGGACCCCGCCCGCGATCAGGATGCCGAAGAAACTGAAAAAATAATCGCGGCCGGTAGGCAGCATGATCGCCGCCGCCTGCCCCGGTTCGAGGCCGCCCTCGACCAGAGCCACCGCAACCGCTTCTGCGCCGGCCTTGAGTCCGGCATAGCTCAGCTCATGCTCCCGCTCATCTTCATCACAGAGATGAATCTGCACCTGATCGGGATGCCGCGCCACATGCCAATCGAGCGCTTCGAGCAGCGTCTGAGCACGCTCCGGCAGGGCCGAATCCGTGGCGAGCGTCAGTGTATGCACCGCCTTTTCCGCCGACGCCGCCGGCGCGTGTGCAGAGAGCAGGATGCGCAGCAGATCGCGCGGCGTCTCGACGCTGGTCAGCGCGCGCTCCGGCATGCTCACGCCAAAGGCACGCTCGGTGCGCAGCAGCAATTCAACGCGCCCCAGGCTGTCAATGCCGAAGTCGCGCTCAAGCGAGCTGTCGAGCGTAACCGTGGTACGCCGGTCGGGCCGGGCTTCTTTGAGAAATTGCTCGACTAGGCCGAGCAGGCGGATCGCCGATTCGTCGACCGGTGGATGATCGGGCGATGATGCGGGTGTCGTGGTCATAACCGCAACCTATCACCGGGCGCCCCTCATTGTCACGCCTGTCATCGCTCCGCGCGGAGCTCTTTTTCAGGTTATCGCCGGCGAATCGGGGTTTCCCGCGCTCCGGCATTCTTGGCCGACGCTGAAAGCAACGTCAGCCATCCTACGCTTTCCGTAGCAGCCTGCAAAGCAATGCCGTTTCGGTATCGCAAAGATCGCAAATTTGCATGGCAAGCGTCAGTGTCCAATACCGCAGAACTCCAATACGGTATCCAGATATCCGGCGAAGTTGCTGAAACCGTGGTCGCCGCCCCCGATCACGATCTGTTTCGCACCCAGATATTTGCCGACCGCCTGCCGGTAGTCGAGCACCTCGTCGCCGGTCTGCACCATGAGCAGATAGCGCTCGGGCGTGATTGCCGCCGTTTCGAGCTCACGCAATTCGTCGAGATGCTGTGCGGTGAACTCGTATTCCGCGCCGGTGTAGAGGTTTTTCTGCGGCCCGATGCAATCACGCAGCAGTTCGTAAGGGCGCACCGCGGGATTCACCAGCACGGCTTTGAGCCCGTATTTCTCGGCAAGCCAGGTGGCATAAAAACCGCCGAGCGAGCTGCCGACCAGCGCCGTGGCCGCGCGCGGCGATGCCATGATCAGTGCCTCGAGCTGCGCAACCGCCTGCCGCGGGCGGTGCGCAAGCTCCGGGCAGGCATATTCGTTACCCAGGCCCAGCGCCGCCATGCGGCTGCGCAGCAGTCCGGCCTTGAAGGATTGCGCCGAACTGTTGAATCCATGGATGTAAATCAGCATAGCGCCGCCGTGCAACGATGAAGCAGCGAGCAAAAGAACGGCATCCCGGCGCCTGGCTAAGCGATTGCGGTCGCCAGCTTGAGCAGCATCTCGTCGCCGCCGCGGCGCGCGATCAGCGACAGTCCGAGCGGACAGCCATCGAGCGCGCCCAGCGGCAGATTGACCTGCGGCAGCCGCGCCAGCCCGGCGATGCACAGCAGGCCCATCGCGCGACTGCGGAAGCCGTCGAGTTCGGCCGGCGGCGAATTCCTGAGCGGGGCGATTCCGGGCACGGTCGGCAGCACCAGCACGGCATCGTCGGCAAGCAGCGCATCCATGCGGCGCGCGATGTCTTCGCGCTTTTGTTGGGCCTGCGCCACATCCGTCGCAGCTATGGTCGAGGCCCACTGGATGCGCTCTTTGACGCCGGGTCCGAGAGTGGGCTGCACGCGCGTCACCCATGCGCCGTGCTGCGCCCAGACTTCCGCGCCCTGCAGCAGGCGGAACACCTGGAACCACTGCGGCAGGCCTTCGGCGCTCACCGTCACCGGCTCGGACTTGCCGAGTAACGCAGCGACACGATCCACCGCGGGCCGCAACGCGCGCGTTATGTCGTCACCGGCGAGCGCGAACGCATCCACGGCCAGCAGCAAGCGGCCGGGCCGGGCAGGCGGCGCAGCGCCCAGCAGTACGCGTCCGACGCGCTCCAGCAACGCGGAATCGCGCGCGAACCAGCCGCAGGTGTCGAAGCTCGCGGCAAGCGGGCACGCGCCTTCCAGCGACACCCGTCCATGCGTCGGCCGTATGCCATAAATGCCGCAGAAGCTCGCCGGCGCGCGCACCGAGCCGCCGGTATCGGTGCCTATCGCGAAATCGCACAGCCCGCCGGCGACCGCCGCCGCCGAGCCGCTCGACGACCCGCCGGGAATGCGGCCGGGCGCGTTGACGTTGATGGGCGTTCCGTAGTGCATGTTTTCGCCGTTCAGGCTGTAAGCCAGCTCGTCGGTGTGGGTCTTGCCGACCATGTCGGCGCCCGCCTCGAGCAACTGCTGCACCACCGGCGCCGTTCGCTGTGCGGCTTCATGTGTCGCCAGCCAGTCCGGACTACCGAAGCCGGTCTTGTGCCCGGCGATGTCGTAAAGATCCTTGACGCCGAGCCTGAGCCCGGCGAGCGGCCCGCGACCCGAGCCTTTCAGTTCAGCATGCGTGTGCCGGCAGAAGGCGCCGAGCGGGTCGTTGGGAATGTTCCGGTTCATTTTTGAGCGAGTTTATCCAGCAATTTATCATGAATTCCGCCGAAGCCGCCGTTGCTCATGATCTGCACGTGGTCGCCGGGGCGCGCCGCGGCAGCGTCCTGCTGCAGCAGCCGGTCGATGTCGTCGCACACCATGGCCCTCGCGCCAGGCG
>JAIESJ010000057.1 GCA_019746155.1 Burkholderiales bacterium | reverse complement strand
GCCATCAAGGCTGCCGGCAGCGCGCTCAAGCTCGCTTAAGCTGTCCTTGAGGCTGAGCGCGGAGGCAAGCGCGTTTTTCAGCCGCTCACGCGGATGCGGAATCCAGTCGCGTTCGGCGCTCAGGCTTTTTAACCTTTCACCCGTCTCGAGCACGCGTTTTCTGACCCGCGTCGTCACGCCGAGACGCGACGATTTCACGTCGCCCCAGACCGCAAGCTCCATCAAAACAAGCCATGCCTGCCGCGCCGCGCTTACCCAGCCGGGATCAATCACCAGCGCCTGTTTGACGGCTTCACTGTCCATGGCGCCCATGCCGTTGCTGTGGTCCGGCCAGCATGCGCTCAAGCCCGGCCAGGCGCTCGGGCGTCCCGACATCGACCCACAGTCCGCGGTGGTGTTCGCCGCTCACCCGGGCTTCCGCCATCGGCCCGCGCAACAGCGCCGCCAGCCGATACCTGGTTCCCGGAACGATGGGTGCGAACAGCTCGGGGTGATAAAAGCCGATGCCGCTGAATGTGAGACGCTCGCCGCCTTCCGTGGCCACCATGCCCCGGTTCAGACAATAATCTCCGGCCGGATGATGTGGCGGATTGTCGACCAGCACCAGGTGCGCAAGGATTTCCCGGCGCGTCAGGCGGGCTGCCATTACCTCAAGGCGCGCAAAATCGAAATCGCTGAACACGTCGCCGTTGACTACCAGGAACGGCCCCTCGCCCAGGAGCGGCAGCGCCAGGGCAATGCCGCCGGCGGTTTCCAGCGCTTCGGATTCCCGGGAATAGGCGATGCGCGCGCCGTACTGCGCGCCGTCGCCCAGCGCCGCCTCGATTTTCGCGCCGAGGCGGGAAACGTTGATCACGATATCGGCAAATCCGGCGCGCACCAGTTTCTCGATCTGCCATGCGATCAACGGCTTGCCCGCAACCGGCAGCAGCGGTTTGGGGATATGATCGGTCAGCGGGCGCATGCGTTCGCCACGACCTGCCGCTAGTATCATTGCTTTCAAGAAGGCGGCCTCAGAAAGTGTACCCGACAGCCGCGCCCCGATTCTCGATCTGATCGAACAGCCTGGCAAGCGGCGCCAATGCCGGGTAACGGTTACAGACGGCACGCACGTAGCGCACAAAGCGCGGCGTGTCCTCGAGGTAGCCGGGCTTGCCGTCACGGTAATTGATGCGGGCGAAAATGCCCAGCACCTTGAGATGGCGCTGCAGGCCCATCCATTCAAAATCACGGTAGAACCCGCCGAAGTCGGCGTTGACCGGCAGTCCCGCTCGCTTCGCCTTTTCCCAGTAGCGCACCACCCAGTCCAGCACGCGCTCTTCGTCCCAGCTCACGAAGGCATCCTTGAACAGCGATGCCACATCATAGGTAATCGGACCGAACACCGCATCCTGGAAATCGAGGATGCCGGGGTTGGGCTGCGTCACCATCAGATTGCGCGGCATGTAATCGCGATGCACATACACCGCCGGCTGCGCCAGGTTGTTCGCCACAATCAGCGCGGCCATATCGGCCAGCGTCCGCCGTTGCCCGTCGTTTAGCTTGATTCCCAGGTGGCGCGCGACATACCAGTCCGGAAACAAATCGAGCTCGCGCCTGAGCAGCGCCTCATCATAAGGAGGAAGCACCCCGGCGCGGCTCGCGAGCTGCAGCCTGAGCAGCGCATCGACCGCATCACGGAACAAATCGTCGGCGTTGGCATCGTTGAGCGCTTCCAGATAAGTCGTCGTGCCGAGGTCGGTGAGCAGCAGAAAGCCGCGCTCGAGGTCCTGCGCCAGCACTTCGGGCGTATTGAGACCGGCCGCCCGCATCAGGGACGCAATGCGCACGAACGGGCGGCAGTCCTCATGTTCCGGCGGCGCGTCCATCACGATCCACGACTGTCCGCCGGCAGATATGCGAAAATAGCGCCGAAAACTGGCGTCCGCGGAAGCCGGAGACAGCGAAAACGAATCCCGGGCAAACCGCGAGGCCAGCCATTCCCGTAGTTGTTCCCGGCGCGTATCGGAATTAGACAATATGAGCGGATTGCTTAAAGCGGCAAATTGTGCGATTTTAACACTTCGCTCCGGCCCCCTTCTCCGTGATGCATAAGCTCCGAATAAAGCGCATCTGTCTGGCCGTTTTATGCACACTCCCGCTGGCCGCCGCCGCGCAGGAGGGGCTCAAGCTCAAGCCCCAGCGCTCGCTCATTCTCATTCCGCCCTCCAACACGGACGCCGTGCCGCTGTTCATCGAGGCCGACAAGATCCAGGGACACAATGACAAGGAAACCGAGGCCGAAGGCGATGTCAGGCTGCGCAAGCGCGGCAAGGCGATGTTTGCCGATTGGCTGCGCCATGACAAGTCCGACGACGAAATCACGGCGGTAGGCAATGTGCGCATCGACCAGCGTGGCGATGTTACGCAAGGCGACCGGTTGCAGTACAACCTTGAGACCGAACGTGGTTTCATGGAAAAACCGCGCTATACGCTCACTCCCGCCGCGCCGGTTGCGCCGCCCGGCCGCGACCTGCCGCCCTTCGCGGAAACCGATGCGCGCGGCACCGCCGAGCGCCTGTTGTTCGAAGGGCCGGGGCAGTATCGCGCGCTGCAAGCGGAATACACAACCTGCGCACCGGGCGTCAACGACTGGTTCATCCGCGCCAGAGACCTGCATATCGACAAGGACCGGGACGTCGGTGTGGCGCGCGATGCCAATATCGTTTTCATGGGGCTGCCCATTTTTTATTCGCCCTACCTGTCGTTCTCCCTGCACCAGGAGCGCAAGTCGGGATTCCTCACGCCGAGTTACGGCAGCTCGAGTCGGAGCGGGGTGGAGTTTACGGTGCCGTACTATTGGAACATCGCGCCCAATCGCGACGCCACGCTCTCGCCACGCGTGCTTACCAAGCGCGGCGTGCAGGTCAACACCGAATTCCGCTATCTCGACCCGCGCTACAGGGGCGAGATGCACGTCGAGTATTTGCCCAACGATAACCTCGCCCGCCTCGACCGCAGCGCCTTCTTCCTGCAGCATTCCCAGGCTCTGCCCTACGGTTGGGGCGCGTCGCTCAATTTGAAGAAGGTGTCGGACGACCGGTATTTCACCGATCTCGCGACCCTGCCGACGGTGACATCGCAGGTGGTGTTGCCGCGTGAAGGCTCGCTCGGCCGCGGCGGAACCTGGGGGCAGGGCGGAACCTACGGATTCAGCGCGCTGGTGCAGCGCTGGCAGACATTGCAGGTCGATCCGCTGGCGCCGATCACCCCGCCTTATAATCGCCAGCCGCAATTGACGCTGACCGCCTACAACCAGAACATTCTGCGCAGCGACTTTGATTTTATAGGTAATTTTGTCGATTTCAACCATCCCACCCTGGTCAATGGCAGGCGTTTCATGGCCTACCCCAGCCTGAGCCTGCCGCTGCAAACATCATATGCCTACGTCACGCCGAAAATCGGCGTAAATCTTACGTATTACGCGCTCGACAGAAGCACCACCACCCTGCCCAACACGACTCGCACGCTGCCGATTTTCAGCGCCGAAAGCGGACTGGTTTTGGAGCGCGACACGAGCATCACCGGCCAGCGCCTGACCCAGACGCTCGAGCCGAAAATCTATTACGTTTATATCCCGTTTCGCGATCAAAGCCGGATCCCGAATTTCGAAAGCGGGCTGCAGGACATCAACTTCGCGACGATTTTTTCCGAAAACCAGTTCAGCGGCTACGACCGCATCAACGATGCCAACCAGGTCACATTTGGCCTGAGTTCCCGCTTCCTCAATGCCGACAACGGCATCGAGCGCCTGCGCGTGGGCATCGCGCAGCGCTACTACTTCCGGTCACAGCAGGTTACGTTGCCGGGCGTGCCGCCGCGCTCCGATCAAAGCTCGACCTCCGACCTGCTCGGCGCCGTCAGCGGCACGTTCGCTCCGTACTGGACCGCGGAGGGCGGCTGGCAATACAACACCGATCGGTCGCAAACTCAGAAGCTGAACATGGGGGTGCGCTACCAGCCGCAACCCGGCAAAACCCTGAATCTTTCTTATCGCCACACCATCAATGCGCTGAAACAAACCGACATCTCCGCGCAATGGCCGCTGTCGGGCCGGTGGACCGCCGTCGGACGCTGGAATTTTTCAATTCTTGACCGCCGTACACTCGAATCGCTGGCCGGTTTCGAATATAGTGGCGGTTGCGGCTGCTGGGCCTTCCGCGCCGTCGCGCACCGCTTTGCAACTACTACGCAGCGAGCATCGACGGCGATTTTTTTACAACTTGAATTGAACGGCGTGTCGCGGATCGGTTCTAATCCGCTGGATGCGCTCCGGCGTAATATTGCCGGGTATGTCGTGCAGGCTTCCCCGCCCTCGAAGGCTGAAGACTATTACCTGCCGTTTCGTTGAATTCCTTAAATGTTTTTTTACAGGCCAGAATGACCGGCTCCTTGCATAAACTTCCTTATTTCCGCGCAGCGGTGCTGCTCGCATGCGCACTCGCTCTCAACGCCCCGGCCGTGCGGGCGCAGAAGCCGCGGCCGGTCGTCACCATCGACCGCATCGTCGCCGTGGTCAACGACGAGGTGATTACCCGTCTTGATCTTGAAGAACACACCAGGCTCGCGATGAGGCAACTGCAGCAGCAGGGAACGCCGCCGCCGCCCGTGCCCGCGCTCGAAAAGCAAATACTCGACCGCATGATTGCCGACCGTGTTCAGTTACAGTTTGCCCGGGAAACCGGCTTGCGCATCGACGACGCCGAACTCGAACGGGCGCTCGGCCGCATCGCGCAGGAAAACAAACTTTCGATGGCGGAAATGAGGGCGACGATCGAAAAAAGCGGCACCCCTTTTGCCAAGTTCCGCGAGGATATCCGCAACGAGATCATCATGGCGCGGCTGCGTGAGCGCGAAGTCGACAACAAAATCGTGATCACCGACAGCGAGATCGACAACTTCATCAATACCCAGCAGACCCAGGAGGGCAAAAGCGACGAATACAATCTGTCGCACATCCTGGTTGTCGTGCCGGAGAAGGCGAGCCCGGAGCAGATCCAGCAGCGCCAAAGCCGCGCCGAGGAAGCCCTGGCGCAACTGAAAGGCGGCGCGGACTTCCGCCAGGTTGCCGCAGCGTTCTCGGAGGCCCCCGACGCGCTGCAGGGCGGGCTGATGGGCTGGCGCGAGTCCTCGCGCCTGCCGGCGCTTTTTGTCGATGCGCTTAAGGCGATTCGCGTGGGCGAGCTCAGCCCCGTTTTGCGCAGCGCCAACGGGTTTCACATTCTCAAGCTCAACGACAAGCGCGGCACCGCGTCGCCGGTTATCGTGCAGCAGACCCGCGCCCGGCATATCCTGATCAAGACCAACGAGCTGGTCTCCGAAAATGACGCGCGCAATCGCCTGAACACACTCAAGGAACGCCTTGAGAACAAGGCCGATTTTGCGGAACTTGCGCGCGTGCATTCGGAGGACAGCAGCGCCGCCAAGGGTGGCGATCTGGGCTGGCTGTCGCCCGGCGACACGGTGCCGGAATTCGAACGCGCGATGAACGCCCTGAAACCCGGCGAGATCAGCGCGCCGGTGCGCTCGCCGTTCGGCTGGCACCTGATCCAGGTGCTGGAACGGCGCAACGAAGACATGTCGAACGAGCGGCAGCGCCTGGCGGCACGGCAAGCGCTGCGCGCGCGCAAGTCCGACGAAGCCTATCAGGAGTGGGTGCGGCAGTTGCGCGACCGTGCCTTCATCGATAGCCGGCTCGAAGAAAAGTAGTGTCAAGTTTTGAGTGTTGAGCGCCAGGTTGTAAACTTGGCCGCAACATCGATTCGATCTTGCAAACCGGGCGCCTTAACATTCAACACTCGACACCCGACACTCCCGTCATAGCGGTCACCGCGGGTGAGCCTGCCGGCATCGGCCCGGATCTGTGCGTCATGCTTGCGCGCCACAGCCTGCCGGCGCGGGTCGTCGTCGTCGCCGACAAGGCGTTGCTGAAGCAGCGCGCCCACATCCTCAAGCTGCCCCTGGAAATCGCCGACTTCGAGCCCGGCGCCGGCATGCCTGCCGCCCCCGGCGTGCTTCTGGTGTCCCATGTCGCACTTGCCGTTGCGGCGCAGCCGGGCAAACTTGACCCCGCCAACAGCGCCTACGTGCTGCGCACCCTGGAAGTCGCCGCGGACGGCTGCCGCGACGGCATTTTCGATGCCATGGCCACGGCGCCGGTGCACAAAGGCGTGATCAACGACGCCGGTTTCGAGTTCACCGGCCATACCGAATTTCTCGCCGCGCGCACCGCAACGCCGCAAGTGGTGATGATGCTCGCGGGCGGCGGCATGCGGGTGGCGCTTGCCACCACGCATCTCGCGCTGAAGGACGTCGCCGGCCGGATCACGCGCGAAAGTCTGGAGCGGACGCTGCGCATCGTGCGGCGCGACCTCGTCGAACGCTTCGCCATCGCGCGCCCACGGATCGCGGTGGCGGGACTCAACCCGCACGCCGGCGAAGCGGGCTATCTGGGACGCGAGGAAATCGAAGT
>JAIESJ010000019.1 GCA_019746155.1 Burkholderiales bacterium | reverse complement strand
GTCCACCCAACACAACCACGCCCCCGCCCGCTGCAAGATACAACGGTTCGCCGAATAGGCTGTCGATGAGATCGGGCTCGGGCGGCGGTGGCAGCGCAACCACTTTCGGTTTCGGTTGGGGCTGCTGCTCGGGCTTCGCCTCCACCACCGGCTTATCGGCCGGTGCAGCGGCCTTGGGTTCATCCTTCTTTGCCTCGGTGGCAGGTGTTGCCACAGCGCCGGCGGCCGGCTCCGCCCCGGGTTTGAGTGCAGCCTCCGGCTTGGCCGCAGCCACCGCTTCCGGTTTCTGTACCGGCGGTTTCGCCGCCTGCTGTTGAGCAGCCGCCATGCCTGGGCTCTTGATCTCGATCAGACGCTGCATGTCTTTGATGGTTTTTTCGAGCTGTGCAATACGTTCATTGGCTTCGGCGAGCGCTTTCTCGCGTGCAACCGCCTCCTCTTCCAGCGCGCGCAGGCGGTCCGCCATGCCGCCTGGCTTTCCGGCGGCGCTGCCGGCTCCCTTGGGCGGCTCGCCCTTGGACAGCCGCACGACGTCTTTTGCCTCGCCCGCAGCCGCCTTGTCTTCAATCCGGGCCGCGATTTTGCCGCTCGCCGCCGTGCGTGATTCCGGTGCCGCAGCGGCGGCATCGGCAAGTTTCCGGCGGTATGCATTCCAGTCGGCCGCCTGCACATGTATTTCCTTGACCGCCGCCTGCTGCGGCATTGCCGTCAGTTCCTCTTTTTCCGGCAGGCGCAGGATCTTGCCGGTTTTCATGCGGTTCATGTTGTTGACGAACGCATCGGGATTGCTGCGATAGAGGCCGACCAGCATCTGCTCTAGCGTTACCCCTTCGGGTTTCACGCTGTCGGCGATTTTGAACAGTGTTTCACCACGCTTGATCGGGCCGTATTGCTTGCCGCTCATCGTCGTGGGCGCAGCAGCGGCAGGTTTCCTGAAAGGTGCAGGTGCAGGTGCTGCGGCAGGCGCCTGGGGTGCCGGCACAGCACGGGTCTCGGGAACGGCGACCGGTGCGGATGCGGCCGGCGTCGGCGCGAATCCGGGCGGATCGATGAGCGCGGTATACTCGCGCATGATGCGCCCCGCAGCCCAGCTGAGTTCGACCATCAGGTCGATGAAAGGCTCGTTGACCGGGCGGGTGGATGTGACCTTGATGTAAGGCTGGCCGTTGGGCCGTTTTTCAATGGTCAGGCGCAACCCGGCCAGCGCCGGGCCGTATTGCAGATTTGCCTGCTTGTAGGCATCGGGCGATGCAAGACGCACGGATAATGCGGCGAGTTCATCCTTTTCCACCGACACCAGATCGATTTCCGCGTTAAGCGGCTGACCCAGCGATGACAGAACGATGAGCCTCCCCAGTCCGGCCGCGTCTGCAACCCATGGCATCAGCAGGAACAGAACCGCCAATACCCATTGCTTCAGAGTGATATTGCGCACAACGCCACCCTTTGGGTCATTTTGAGGAATAATAAAGCTAACATCAAACAGTTAGCCATGCAAGCTAATATTACCTCTAGCATTACGCCCTGATCCGACTATTTTTAATCGAATTTCAGAAAAACAGCCAAGCCGTTCCGGGCGGATTGTCATGCTATGACAACGTGCTGAAAACACCGGTCAGGACACACCGGGCAGATGCAGAGCGGGCCCTTCAGGCACCGATTGGATCGATGGTCAGACGGCTGCCGGGGCGATTTCAGTCTGCCTGGCGCTCGCCTGCTCGAGCAGGACACGCAGCATACGGCGCAACGGCTCGGCCGCCCCCCACAGCAGCTGATCGCCGACCGTGAACGCGGCCAGATACTCGCCTCCCATCGGCAGCTTGCGCAATCGCCCGACCGGAACCGACAACGTGCCGGTCACGGCAGCGGGAGTGAGTTCCCTGAGCGAGGCATCGCGCCGGTTGGGTACTACTTTCACCCAATCGTTGGCCGAGGCCAGGATGCTTTCGATTTCGGGCAACGGCACGTCGCGCGTGAGCTTCACGGTCAAAGCCTGGCTGTGGCAACGCATGGCGCCAATGCGCACGCAGATGCCGTCGACCGGGATCGGGTTGCCGCTGCGCCCCAGGATCTTGTTGGTTTCCGCCATGCCTTTCCATTCCTCGCGGCTCTGGCCGTTGCCGAGGTCCTTGTCGATCCACGGCAGCAGGCTGCCCGCGAGCGGGTAGCCGAAATTCTCCACCGGCATATCCTGGCCGCGCAGCGCATCCGCGACGGCGCGGTCGATATCGAGGATCGCTGCGGCCGGATCGTCGAGCAGCCGCCGGGCGGAATCGTGGACCACGCCCATCTGCTGCACCAGTTCGCGCATGTTCTGGGCGCCGGCACCGGAGGCCGCCTGGTAGGTCATCGCCGTCATCCACTCGACGAGCCCGGCCTTGAACAAGCCGCCCATCGCCATCAGCATCAGGCTCACGGTACAGTTGCCGCCGATATAGTTCTTGACGCCGCCGGCGAGTGCGCCCTTGATCACGTCCATGTTGACCGGATCGAGGATAATGACCGCGTCCCTGTCCATGCGCAGCGCAGAAGCGGCGTCTATCCAGTAGCCCTGCCAGCCGGCGGCGCGCAGCCTGGGGTGGATCTCGTGGGTATAGTCCCCGCCCTGGCAGGAAATCAGGATGTCCATCGCGGTGAGTTCGTCGAGCCTGCGCGCATCCTTGACCGGGGGCGTGTGCCCGCCGATGGCCGGGCCCTTGCCGCCGACTTGCGAAGTTGAAAAGAAAACGGGCTCGATCAGGTCGAAGTCGCGCTCCGCCTGCATGCGCTGCAGCAGCACCGAGCCCACCATGCCGCGCCATCCAATCAAGCCCACCTTTTTCATGACAATTACCTTTAAGATCAATAACCTGATTCTAACAAGATTTCGGCATCCCGAATGCGGAAATAACCGGGCTTTTGCCCTTCACTCTTCACTCATTCATCCTTCACCGCCTTATAGCGCCGCAACCACCGCATCGCCCATTTCAGCGGTGCCGACTTTTTGGGCGCCGGCCTCGAATATATCCGCCGTGCGATAGCCCCGGGCCAGCACTTTCTTCACCGCCGCCTCGATGCGGCGCGCCCACTGTTCCTGGTTGAACGTATAACGTAGCATCATGGCCGACGACAATATCGTCGCCAGCGGATTGGCGAGGTTTTTGCCGGCGATGTCGGGCGCGGAACCGTGTATCGGTTCATACAGCCCTTTGCCGTTCGCATCGAGCGAAGCCGAGGGCAGCATCCCGATCGAGCCGGTCAGCATCGAGGCCGCGTCCGACAGAATATCGCCGAACATGTTGCCGGTAACGATGACGTCGAACTGCCTGGGTGAGCGCACCAGCTGCATCGCCGCGTTGTCGACATACATGTGGGACAACTCGACCTGCGGATATTTTTTTCCGAGGTCGGTTACCACTTCGCGCCACAAGCGGCTGGTCTCGAGCACGTTCTCCTTGTCCACCGAGCATAATTTCCTGCTGCGCTTCAACGCCGCGGCAAATCCGATCTCGGCAATGCGCCGGATTTCCGGCTCGGAATAATGCATGGTATCGAAGCCTTCGCGCTCGCCCGCAGCGTTGGTGCGCCGGCCGCGCGGTTCGCCGAAGTAGATGTCGCCGGTAAGTTCCCGGATGATCATGATGTCGAGCCCCGACACCACTTCGGGTTTGAGCGTGGAAGCGCCGACCAGTTCCGGATAGAGCAGCGCCGGCCGCAAATTGGCGAACAGCCCCAGCGCCTTGCGGATGCGCAAAATGCCCTGTTCCGGGCGCTGCTGCCGCGGCAGCGCATCGTATTTCGGTCCGCCGACCGCGCCACACAGTACCGCGTCGGCCTCGCGCGCCAGTTTCAGCGTCGCTGCCGGCAGCGGATCGCCGTGCGCGTCATAACCCGCGCCGCCGAACGGCGCTTCTTCGAGTTCGATCCTGAGGCCGTCCCGTGCCAGCGCCTTCAATACCTTGACGGCCTGGCCGACGATTTCCGGACCGATGCCGTCGCCGGCCAATACTGCGATTTTCATGTCAATTCAGTGAAGGGTGAATGCGTGAAGGGTGAAGGGTGAAGGGTGAAGGGTGAAGGGTGAAGGGCGGAAGATGAGTAGCGGTTGAAACCGGGATCGGTTTACCCCTTCACTCCTCACCCTTCACTAGTTAAACAGCCACGGCTGGCGCTCGCGATGCTTCGTCTCGAACGCCCTGATCTTGTCGGCGTGTTGCAGTGTGAGCCCGATGTCGTCGAGCCCGTTCAGAATGCAGTGCTTGCGGAACGGATCGATGTCGAACCTGAAGCTCTCGCCGCCTGGCGTGGTCACGGTCTGCCGCTCGAGATCGATCGCCAGGCGATAGCCCGGCGTCGCCTCGACTTCCTTGAACAACCTGTCGACGATTTTGGCATCGAGTTTGATCAACAGCAGCCCGTTTTTCAGGCTGTTGTTGAAGAAAATATCGGCGAAGCTCGGCGCAATCACCGCCTGGAACCCGTATTGCAGCAGCGCCCACGGCGCATGCTCGCGCGAGGAACCGCAGCCGAAGTTATCGCGTGTAAGCAGCACGGTTGCGCCGTGATAGCGCGGCTGGTTGAGCACGAAGTCCGGGTTAAGCGGGCGTTTCGAATTGTCCATGCCCGGCTCGCCATGGTCGAGGTAACGCCACTCATCGAAAAGATTGGGACCAAACCCCGTGCGCTGGATCGATTTCAGGAACTGCTTGGGAATGATCGCATCGGTATCGACGTTGGCGCGGTCAAGCGGTGCCACCAGGCCTTCCTTCCGGACAAACTTCTCCATGCTATTTCGCCGCTTTCTCGATCCCTTGGCCGGCTTTCTTGAGGTCCTTGCCTACACCTTCGACAGTATTGCAGCCCGCCAGCGCGACACTCCAGACCGCCAGTACCAGAACAGCGAGTCGTTTCATTTCAGCCTCCATTATTTAAAATTGCGAACGTCCACGAAGTGTCCGGCGATCGCCGCCGCTGCGGCCATTGCCGGACTCACCAAATGTGTCCTGCCGCCCGGACCCTGGCGGCCTTCGAAATTGCGGTTGGAAGTCGAGGCGCAGCGCTCGCCCGGCGACAACTGGTCCTCGTTCATGCCGAGGCACATCGAACAGCCCGGCTCCCGCCATTCGAAGCCGGCCGCGGCGAAAATCTTATCCAGCCCTTCCTTTTCGGCCTGCGCCTTGACCAGCCCCGAGCCCGGAACAACCATTGCCAGCCTGATATTGGCCGCAACATGCCTGCCTTTCGCCACCTCGGCCGCGGCGCGCAAATCCTCGATGCGCGAGTTGGTGCAGGCGCCGATGAACACCTTGTCGAGCTTGATCTCGGTGATCGGCGTGTTGGGTTTCAGGTCCATGTACTTCAGCGCGCGTTCCATCCATTCGCGCTGCACCGGGTCTTTTTCCTGCGCCGGGTCGGGCACTCTGCCGTCTATCGTGGTCACCATCTGCGGCGAGGTGCCCCAGGTGACTTGCGGCAGAATGTCCTCGGCCTTGAGCGTCACCACTTGGTCGAATTTGGCGCCATCGTCGCTTGTCAGCGCGCGCCAATAAGCAACCGCCTTGTCCCACAGTTCACCCTTGGGCGCGAAAGGCCTGCCCTTGAGGTATTCGATGGTCTTGTCGTCGACCGCGACCATGCCGGTGCGGGCGCCGGCCTCGATCGCCATGTTGCACACCGTCATGCGCCCTTCCATCGACAGCGCGCGAATGGCGCTGCCCGCAAACTCGAGCGCATAGCCGGTGCCGCCGGCAGTGCCGATCCTGCCGATCACCGCGAGAACGATGTCCTTGGCGGTGACACCGGTGCCGAGCTTACCGTCGACCACGATCTGCATGGTTTTCGCTTTCTTCATCACCATGCACTGCGTGGCGAGCACGTGCTCGACTTCGCTGGTGCCGATGCCGAAGGCGAGCGCGGCAAACGCGCCGTGCGTGCTGGTGTGCGAATCGCCGCACACCACCGTCATGCCCGGCAGCGTCGCGCCCTGTTCCGGGCCGATGACATGCACAATGCCCTGCTGCTTGTCGAGGAACGGGAAATACGCCTTGGCGCCGAATGCCCTGATGTTTTTGTCCAGCGTCTCGATCTGCAGCCTGGAGACCAGATCCGTTATTCCCTCTATCCCTTTGTCCCAATTGCGGGTCGGCGTGTTGTGATCGGCGGTAGCCACGATCGAATCCACCCGCCACGGCTTGCGGCCAGCGAGCTTCAGGCCTTCGTACGCCTGCGGGCTGGTGACTTCATGCACCAGATGGCGATCGATGTAAATCAGCGCCGTGCCGTCTTTTTCCTCGTGCACGAGATGGCTGTGCCACAGTTTGTCGTATAGGGTTTGCGCCGTCATAGCCAACGTAAGCTTATGGAAATTCTAAATTATTACACATTAGGACAGCGTGGAACAGGGCGCGGTTCGGGAGTTTTCCGCTCAGCGTTCGCCGAGCCGCAATTTCCACCACAGAATCAACATGCCGGCGAGCGCGCAGGCTGCGGCGAGCGTGAATGTGACGGCCGCACCCAGCCGGTCCC
>JAIESJ010000244.1 GCA_019746155.1 Burkholderiales bacterium | reverse complement strand
AAAGTGCGTTTGGCGATGCACCCATACCCTACACCTTCGGATGGCCCGTCGTCATAAGCTGTTTTGGACAAGAGTGAATCCGAATATTAGTTAATTTCATCGTATTCTTCGCTTTCCTGCACGTAAGTAGGCAACGCTCAATCGTTGACATTTCGAGAATCTGATTCAAGCATCTTCATCTCTAAGCCCTCAATCTCCTGCAACGACTTCCCCGCGATCCCCTGCAAGTCCCCATACATACCGACGGTTGATTGCATCACACGCGCGATCTGTTCTTCGCGCTTGGCCCATTGCTTGGTGATCGCCTTCTTCTCTTTGTCGAGGTCTTCCTGCATCGACGAGAAAGCTTCCACGATTGCCTGAACCCGCTGCTTAAACCGCGGCCCGGTCAGATACTGGTAAATCATTTCCGTTTTGGTTTGCTGGCCTTCGGAAGCCTGGCGCGCGATGGCAATTTCGACCAACGACTGGCGAAGGATAATGGCCACGGGAAGCGCAGCACGTGGATGGGTTACCCAGACGCCATCCACCATTTCGAATGTTTCGACTCCCTTCGGCAGCACCTGGCTCACCAGCACGGCGATTTCCGCTTTGGCGGTGCGCTGGTCTTCGCGCAGTTTCGGGAGCCAGGTGTCACTCCAGTTCTTGGTGCGCTTGGACTCCCACAGAATGGTGCCGCTGGGCTGACCGCCAGCACCGACAACACGTTGTACTACATCCCCGCCATACTCGCCCTTGGGCACAGGCTCGATAACATCGAAAGGGAATTTGACGCGCAACAGGTTCTCAAGCTCCAGTTCCTGCACTTCGCCCTGCAATTGCTGCGAACCCTGTTCGGCCCGGCGCTTGAGTTCCTCGATTTTCTGCTGCATGGAGGCGATGGTCTGGTCCTTTTCCGCCACCTTGAGCTTGAGCGACTCTTCGGCTTCCTTCTTGGCCTGCTCGCGCGCGGTCGTCAGGCTTTCTTGCACGCGCTTTTCAACCGTGAGTTCCAGCTCGCGTTTGGCGTCATCCAGTTCGCGCTGTTTCCTTATGAGTTCGGCTTGGGCTTTCTGCGCCTCGGCCAGCTTGGCGTTGTTCTGCTTCAGTACTTCTTGCAGGTCGGTGACTTCGCGCGTTTTCTGCTCCAGCTCGGTGGCCGCCGCCAATTTCGCCTTCCTGGCCTCATCCGCCGCGATCTGCGCCCGATCCTTTTTCAGTTGTTCTTCAACCTGACCGGCGACCTGCTCATCAAGCTTGGTTTTGGCGTCTGCGAGCTGCTTCTCTTTCTCACGCATGGCCTGCTCGCGCTTGGCGATGTCGCTGTCCTTCTCGGCCAGTTGCTGCTCGAACTGTCTACGAGTCGCCGCAATCAGCGGCGCCGCCAGCGACTCCGTGAGCTTGATCTCGGTCTTGCAGTTGGGGCAAATAATTGTCGGTTCGGTCATGTCTCGCCTCCCTTTTTGCGGCCCTTGGCAGGACTTTCCAATCGCCTGATGGCATCGACACCGACCAGTGAGCACATTTGGGTGATGGCGACATCGTTCAATTGCGTCAATCGTTCGGCTGACGGCAGCCCTTGATGAATCAGCACGGCATTGATACTTTCAAGATTCGATAGCACGACCAACTGTTCGAGCATGGCGAAATCCCGCATGTTGCCGGCCTTACCCGGATTGCGCTGTCGCCACTGGGCGGCGGTTACGACAAACAGGGCGACATTCAGCAAATCAGCCTCGGTGGCATAAATGGAGTTGGCTTGTTGCTTGGTGACGCGGGGCGGTATGAGACGATCCCTGACGGCATCGGTATGAATCTTATAGTTGACCTTGGCCAAGGTGCGCTGGAAATTCCACTCCAATGCCTGCGCGCGTGACTCTTCATCCTTGAGGCGCTGAAATTCCTTGATGAGATACAGTTTGAACTCGGGACTCAGCCATGAACCGAATTCAAAGGCAATGTCCTTGTGGGCGTAGGTGCCGCCGCCTCGGCCCGACTTGGCATATATGCCTATGGCCCCCGTGGCTTCGATCCATTTCTTGGGCGACAACGCAAAACTGTTCAGGCCCGCCTCGCCCCTAAACCTATCGAATTCGACAGGTTTAAAAGCGGGGTTGTACAATTGCTCCCAGATACCAAGGAATTCTATGGTATTCCAGTTGCGAAGCCAGTTGTACAGGATGCTCTCGTCACCGAATTTCTCACCATATCGGTGAGCGAGATATAGTCCTGCTCGTGGCGGGATGCGATGGTGATTTCAGTTCCCTTGACGTTGATAGTACGGCTTTTCATTTGTGCGCTATCCGTGTCTGTTTATGCCAGCGACTCTGTGAGTTTGATCCCGATCTTGCAGTTGGGGCAGGTGATGGTGGCCTCGGTCACGACAATGTTCCTTTGAGCGTGCGCAATAGCGGAAGCAAAGTGGGAATATCGCCTTGGATGATGCTCCACAGGGTGTCGTTGTCGATGCCGAGATATCCGTGGATCAGCCGGTTGCGTGTGGCGATGACGAGTCGCCACGGAATCCGCGGATTGGCCGCGCCGCCTCGGGAATATGTGTCGCCGCCTCGCCGATCAGCTCCAGATTGCGCAGGGTGGCGTCGTAATTCAGTCCGCTGGCAACGAAACCCGCCTGGTCGAGGCCATCGGTGTAGGCGATGACCTTTTCGGCGAAGCCGATCATGTCGTCCAGATAGAACCGCCATTTACGCTGGGTGGGATCAGACATGCACCGCCTCCTTTTCGATGAACGGGCGCAGCTCCGCGCGCACGGCCTTCTCGGTCACCAGATCAACGGGGGCACCGAACAGGTCTTCGAGATAGAACTGGACGCCGAAGTAGCGTTCCGATGTCGCCGGGCCGTCGAAGGCGACCAGAATGTCGATGTCGCTGTCGTCGCGCGCGGCATTGCGTGCGGTGGAGCCGAACAGGGCAAGCCGGGTGACCCCGTAACGGGCCGCCAGCAGGGGTTTGCTCTGGGCGAGCAATTCAAGGGCGCGTGCGCGGTTCATTGCGGTCTCCTTTCCGCAGTCGTGACGAGTCCAGGCTCCGTCGGGTTTGACGGAGTGGAAAATTGGGTTCCATGAATGGCCGGTTCGGTCATTTCGTCGGCCAGGATTGCGCCCTTGGAGAGCGGCGACTTGAAAGCGAACAGCGCGGCATCGATCTGATGCGGGTTGAGGTCAACTTGGGCGCTGGCAACCGCGCCCGCGAGCTTTTCAACGCTATCCGGGGCGCAGCGGCGGGTGAGATCGTGCGCGAAGTATTTGGCCTGGTAGGGTGAAATCATGGACGGCCCTATTTTCCACCCTTGGCCGGGTTCCGGCTAACGTCGAACGAGTCATCCTGTTCGGGTATCGCGATGCCGTTGCGTTCGCAATAGTCCCGGATCAACACCTCCACCATGTTGGCGATGGAGCGGTGCTCGCGCGCAGCCGCCGTGCGCAGCGCCTCTTTCAGGCCGGGCTCGATGCGAAAGGTCAGCGTGCTGGTCTTGGCGGCGGCCATGGCTCCCTCTCAGCGGGCATGCTGAGGATATACTGCAATGTACAAATTGCGTTTATGCTCGCTCGGCAGTACTCGGCCGGCAGCCCATCTGGCGACCGAGCTAGCCACTCCCATCCGGGGAGTTGCTACTCAAGCAATTCTCGGGCACGAACTATATTACCCAGGTAAGCACTTAATTACTTTCGGACAACAGCGGCCGCGAAACGGCCTCCCGGCGCTATTCGACGGTGACCGACTTGGCCAGATTCCTGGGCTTGTCCACGTCGGTGCCGCGCATCAGCGCGCAGTGGTAAGCGAGCAGCTGCAAGGGCACGGTATAGACGAGCGGCGCCTGCAGCGGTTCCACGTGCTCGGGCATCTCAATCACATCCACGCCTTCGGAAGGTTTGATACCGGATGCGGGGTCGGCGAATACATAGAGGTGGCCGCCGCGGGCGCGCACTTCCTGGAGATTGGATTTCAGTTTTTCCAGCAGTTCGTTGTTGGGCGCAACCGCCACCACCGGCATGTTCGCGTCCACCAGCGCCAGCGGCCCGTGCTTCAGTTCGCCGGCGGCGTAAGCCTCGGCGTGGATGTACGAGATCTCCTTCAACTTGAGCGCGCCTTCCATCGCCACCGGCCACAGCGCGCCGCGGCCGAGGAACAAGGCGTGCTGCTTGTCGACGAAACGCTCCGCCCATGCCGCGATGCGGGGCTCCAGCGCCAGGCTTTTCTCGATCATTTCGGGCACGTGCGTGAGGAACCTGACGGCCTGCGCCTCCTGCTTCGCCGGCAGTCCGCGGTGGCGCGCCAGAGCCACGCCGAACAAAGCCAGCGCGGCGAGCTGCGTCGTGAACGCCTTGGTCGAAGCAACGCCGATCTCGGGTCCTGCGCGCGTCATCAGCGTCATGTCGGCTTCGCGCACCAGCGAGGACTCGGGCACGTTGCAGATCGCGAACGTGCCGAGATAGCCGAGGCGCCTGGCTTCGCGCAAGGCCGCGAGCGTGTCGGCGGTTTCGCCCGACTGCGAAATGGCGATGAACAGCGTGTCGGGGGACACCACCGGCTGGCGATAACGGTATTCGCTCGCCACTTCCACCGTGGTCGGCGCCTTGGCCCACTGCTCGAGGTAGTAGCGCGCAATCATGCCCGCGTGGTAGCTCGTGCCGCAGGCGACGATATGTACGTTGCGGATCTTCGGCAGCAGGGCGGCCGCTCTCGGCCCCAGCGCGGCGTCCAGTACCTTGCCGTTCGCGGTGCGCTCGGACAGCGTATCGGCGATTGCGCGCGGCTGCTCGAAGATCTCCTTCTGCATGTAGTGTCGGTACTGCCCGAGCTCCACGGCGTCGGCCGAGAGCTCTGACTCGTGCAGCTTGCGCTCGATCGCCCGGCCCGAGGCGTCAAGCAGGCGGATGCCGGCACAGGAGATGTCGGCGACATCGCCGTCCTCGAGGAACCGGAAGTTGCGCGTCACGGGCAGCAGCGCCTGCGCGTCGGATGCGATGAAGTTCTCGCCGCTGCCGTGGCCGACCACCACCGGACAGCCCATGCGCGCCGCGATCAGGCGTTCGGGGTCGTGCCTGCTCATGACCACGATGGCATAGGCGCCGTGCAGACGCTTGATGACCTGCTGGACGGCCCCCAGGAGATCCGCGCCGTCCTTGATGCGGTCATGGACAAGGTGCGCGACGACCTCGCTGTCGGTGTCCGATTGGAACTGGTAGCCCTTGGTCTTGAGCTCCGCGCGAAGCTCTTCGTAGTTCTCGATGATGCCGTTGTGGACGAGGGCGATGCCTTCCTCCGAGAAGTGCGGGTGGGCGTTTTTCTCGAATACCCCGCCATGCGTCGCCCAGCGGGTATGCGCGATGCCGCGCCGGCCGCTAAGGGGCTGTTTTTCGATCGCCTCGGCGAGCAGCTTCACTTTCCCGACCGTGCGGCGCCGGTCGAGCTTGCCGCTCGCGTCCTGCACCGCGACGCCCGCGGAGTCGTAACCGCGGTACTCCAGGCGGCGGAGACCTTCGACCAGGATCGGGACCACGTCCCGCTGCGCAATGGCGCCGACGATGCCGCACATGTTAGTTCGGTGATGGGTGATAGGTGATGGGTGTTGGGAAAAAACCTTCCGTCAGATCACCGTTGATTCCGCGCGGCCTCAGCCTATTACCCATTACTCATTCCCCTTTACCGGTTTTGTGGGCCGTTTCCAGCCCGGTTTGGTGACCTGTTCTGCCTTTGTGAAAGTGAGCTCTCCTGGCGGCGCGTCTTTGGTGATGGTTGCGCCAGCGCCTATGGTGGCCCCCTTGCCAATGGTCACCGGCGCGACGAGCTGCACATCGGAACCGATGTGCACGTCATCCTCGATCACGGTGCGGTGCTTGTTGGCGCCGTCGTAATTGCAGGTGATGGTGCCGGCGCCGATGTTGACGTTGCGCCCGACCGTGGAATCGCCGACGTAGGCGAGGTGGTTGGCCTTGGAGTGCGCCGCGATGGCGCTGTTCTTGACTTCGACGAAATTGCCGATGTGCACGTCTTCGCCGAGCCGCGTGCCGGGCCGGATGCGCGCATACGGCCCGACGCGGCAGCCGGCGCCGATCGTCGCTTCATCGATATGGGTAAACGGCTCGATGCGGGCGCCGGCGCCGACCTCGACGTTCTTCAGGACGCAGTGGGCCCCGATCTCGACCGCGTCGCCAAGCGCGACCTTGCCCTCGAACACGCAATTCACATCGATGCGCACGTCGCTCCCGCACTGAAGCTCGCCGCGCACGTCGAGCCGCAGCGGGTCGACGAGGGTCACGCCCTGATCGAGCAGGCGGGTCGCATACTGCCGTTGATAAATGCGTTCGAGCTGCGCGAGCTGGGCCTTGCTGTTGACGCCGAGCATTTCCCAGGCATCGCGCGTGCCGACCGTGTCGACGGCAACGCCGTCGACCAGCGCGAGCGCCACCACGTCGGTCAGGTAATACTCGCCCTGCGCATTGTGGTTCTTGAGCCTGGCAAGCCAGCCGGCGAGCC
>JAIESJ010000313.1 GCA_019746155.1 Burkholderiales bacterium | reverse complement strand
CAAATTCGCCAACATCAACGGCTCGGGGTCGGCTTCGGCCAACGAGCTCTTCGCGCGCGCCATTCTGAGGATGGGCGTGCCGGTCAGCCCGCGCAACATCTTCCCGTCCAATATCCAGGGCCTGCCGACGTGGTACGAAGTGCGCGTCAACGAAACCGGCTATCAGGGCCGGCGCGGCGGCGTCGACCTCATGGTCGCGATGAACCCGCAGACCTGGGACGCGGATCTGAAGGAGATCGAGCCCGGCGGCTATCTCTTCTACGACAATTCCAGGCCGCTGCCGAAATCGAAGTTCCGCGAGGACATCAACGTCATCGGCATGCCGCTCACCGAAATCGGCAATACGGCCTACAGCGACCCGCGGCAGCGCCAGCTGTTCAAGAACATCATCTACGTCGGCGCGCTTTCGGCACTGCTGGACATCGATCCCGCCGAGATTGAGAAGCTGTTTTCGGAGCAGTACAAGGGCAAGGAGGCGCTGCTGCAGTCCAACGTGAAGGCGCTGCGGCTGGGACACGACTATGCGCAGCAACATCTCGACTGCCCGCTCGGCATCCGCGTGAAGCGCGCCGACAACGTCGGCGACAGGATTTTCGTCGATGGCAACAGCGCTGCGGCGCTGGGCGCGGTCTACGGCGGCGCCACGGTGTGCGCGTGGTATCCGATCACGCCTTCCTCCTCGCTTGCGGAAGCGTTCATCAAATACTGCCAGAAATTCAGGGTTGACCCCGCCACCGGCAAGCACCGCTACGCCATCATCCAGGGCGAGGACGAACTCGCCTCGGTCGGCATCGCCATCGGCGCGGGCTGGAACGGTGCGCGTTCGTTTACCGCAACTTCCGGTCCCGGCATCTCGCTGATGACGGAGTTCATCGGGCTCGCCTATTTTGCCGAGATCCCGGTGGTGCTGATTGACGTGCAGCGCGGCGGCCCCTCGACCGGCATGCCGACGCGTACCCAGCAGTCGGACCTGATCTCGTGCGCCTATGCCTCGCACGGCGACACCAAGCATGTGTTGCTGTTCCCCGAGGACCCGACCGAGTGTTTCGAGTTCACGGCGCAGGCCTTCGATCTCGCCGAGCGGCTGCAGACGCCGATATTCGTGATGACCGATCTCGACATCGGCATGAACACGCGGCTGTGCAAGCCGTTCCAATGGGACGATGCGCGCGCCTACGACCGCGGCAAGGTCATGACCTACGAGATGCTGGAGAGCGGCAGGGAATTCGGCCGCTACCTCGACGTCGACGGCGATGGCATCGCCTACCGCACCTATCCCGGTACGCATCCTTCGCGCGGCAGCTATTTCACCCGCGGCACGACCAAGGACCGCTACGCGCGCTACTCCGAGGCCGGCCCCGATTATGTGGACAATGTGCAGCGGCTGCTGAGAAAGTTCGAAACCGCCAAGGCGCTGGTGCCCAGACCCCTGCTCTATCCGGCCGGGAAACCCGCGCGCTTCGGCGCGATTTTCTACGGCTCGACCAGTCCCGCGATGCGGGAAGCGCTTGACGTCCTGGCCTCCCGCGGCATCCACGTCAACGCATTGCGCGTGCGCGGCTTCCCGTTCCAGGAAGAAATCAACGACTTCGTCGCCTCCCATCCGTGGGTGTTCGTGGTCGAGCAGAACCGCGACGCGCAGCTGAAGACCATGCTCGTCAACGAAGCCAAGATGAATCCGGCGCGGCTGCTGTCGGTGCTGCACTACGACGGCACGCCGATCACCGCACGCTTCATCGTCGATCAGATATCGCAGCACGCCGTGGCCCGCACCGTGGTACCGCTCAAGAGGGTGTCATGACTTATCTTGCCAAACCCCGCCTCCATCATCCGACGCTCGCCCGGAACAAAGTCGGCTATACGCGCCGCGACTACGAAGGCAAAATCTCGACGCTGTGCGCCGGCTGCGGCCACGATTCGATCTCCGCGGCGATCATCCAGGCCTGCTGGGAGCTCGACATCCAGCCGCACCGCGTGGCCAAGCTCTCCGGCATCGGCTGCTCGTCGAAAACGCCGGACTACTTCCTCGGCAACTCGCACGGCTTTAACAGCGTGCACGGGCGCATGCCCTCGGTGCTGACCGGCGCCAACCTCGCCAACCGCGACCTGCTCTATCTCGGCGTCTCTGGCGACGGCGACTCGGCCTCGATCGGGTTCGGCCAGTTTGCACACAGCATACGCCGTGGCGTGAATATGATATATATTGTTGAAAACAATGGTGTTTATGGTCTGACCAAAGGTCAGTTCTCGGCCACCGCCGACAAGGGCTCGAAGTCCAAGCGCGGCGTCGTCAACACGGACCAGCCACTCGACATGATCGGCATGGCGCTGCTGCTCGGCGCGACCTTTGTCGCGCGCAGCTTCTCGGGCGACAAGCAACAGCTCGTGCCGCTCATCAAGGGTGCAATCGAGCACCAGGGTGCGGCATTCATCGATGTCATCTCACCGTGCATCGCGTTCAACAACCATGCCGGCTCGACCAAGAGCTACGAGTACGTGCGCCAGCACAACGAAACCGTCAACCGGCTCGATTTCATCGAAGGCAAAGAAGCGATTACCGCCGACTATGCGCCGGGAGAGGTGGTCGACGTGGTGCAGCACGACGGCTCGGTGCTGCGGCTGAGAAAACTCGCCGCCGATTACGATCCGACCGACCGCATCAAGGCGATGAACTATCTGCAGCAGCACGCCGCCGCGGGCGAAGTCGTGACGGGGCTCCTGTACGTCGATCCCCACTCCAGCGACCTGCACGAGCATCTCAATACCGTCGAGACACCGCTCAACCAGCTCGGCGTGCGTGAATTGTGCCCGGGCTCGGCCGCGCTCGAACGCATCAACGCCAGCCTGCGCTAGGAGCCTGCCGGACTGGGGTCCGACAGGCTCCTCAGGCAAAACCGCCCCGGAAGGAACCGCAGATAAACGCGGATGACTGCCGCCGCACACCGGGCGCTGTGCAATGATCCGGCTGCAGCGTGGATCGCACGCAGGCGCGGGCAGGCGCGTGCCGCAACATCACGGCATCTGCGCCGCATTCATGCGTGCCAGAATGATTTCGGTGCGCCGCTGCAGATAGGCGGTCTCGCGGCCCGGAACGTAACGGCGCGGGCTCGGCACCATCGCCGCCAGACGCGCTGCCTGCTCCGGCCCGAGTGCCGCCGCCGTCACGCCGAAGTGATAGCGCGCCGCCGCCTCCGCACCGAAAATGCCTTCGCCCCATTCGATAACGTTGAGGTAGATCTCGAGAATGCGGCGCTTGCTCAGGATGGTTTCGATCATCACCGTGATCGCCGCTTCCTGGGCCTTGCGCCACCAGGTGCGCTCGCCCGACAGGAACAGGTTCTTGGCGAGCTGCTGGCTGATGGTGGAGCCGCCCGCGACCACCTTGCCTTTCTTCAGATTCTTTTCATACGCCTTCTGTATCGCCTCCCAGTCGAAGCCCTCGTGATCGAGAAACTTGGCGTCTTCGGCGGCAATGATGGCGCGTTTGAGATGGACCGAGATGCGGCCGTACGGCAGCCACTGGTGACTGAGCGCCGCCTGCTGGTTTTTTTCGCGCAGCTTCGCGAGCCGGCTTTCCATGAACGCCGTCGTCTCCGGATTGTGATCGGTCCAATACCAGATATGCGCCACGAACCAGAACTGGATCAGCACCACCCCGATCA
The DNA here is from genome assembly GCA_019746155.1 of Burkholderiales bacterium. Classification (GTDB taxonomy): domain Bacteria; phylum Pseudomonadota; class Gammaproteobacteria; order Burkholderiales; family SG8-41; genus CAKKQX01. The sequence goes on along the minus strand of JAIESJ010000313.1, from coordinate 2,720 downwards.
ATACCAGTAGCGCCGAGCGCCAGGTCCAGCGCAAAAGGAATCTCATAGGGCGTGAATCGTACCCCTCAAGGGGGCTATTTTCAGCACCTCCTTGAGGGGTGTATTGAAAAGAATGAATAGTGAATAGTGAACGGTCAAAGTGTGGCGGCTTTTACGATTTACCATTTACGATTCACTATTCACGCTTTTCTGAGCATTTCAATCACCGGCGCGGTCTGCGGCCGTATTCCACGCCAAATGAAAAAGGACTCGGCAGCCTGCTCGACCAGCATGCCGGTGCCATCGGCGATGTGTGCGCCGTGCTCGCGCGCAAAACGCAAGAACGGCGTCGTCTTGCCATACATCATGTCGTAGGCAAGCGCGCCGGGCGTGAAAACAGTGTCCGGCAACGAGGGCATTTGGTCGCTCAGGCCTGCCGACGTACCATTGATCACCAGATCAAACCCCGACCTGCCGAGATTCTCATAGGAGCATGCCATGATCCCGCGCATCGCGAGGCTCTGAAATTTCTCGAAACGGCCGACCAGGCCGACGGCCTTGCCGGGCGTACGGTTGGCGACGACGACCTGCTCGGGTTGTTCGCGCAGCAATGGCTCCATCACGCCGTAAACCGCGCCGCCCGCACCCATCAGCAAAACCCGCGCACCACGGATCGAACGCTTCAGATTGTCCTGAAGATCGCGCACCAGCCCGATGCCGTCAGTGTTGTGGCCCGTCATCCACCCGTTTGCGAACTCGATGGTGTTCACCGCGCCCGCCGCCAATGCATAGCCAGCGTGCCGGTTCACCAGCTGCCATGCCTCGTGCTTGAACGGCAAGGTGATGTTAAGGCCTTTGCCGCCGCCGTCGCGAAACGCGAATACCGCTTCGCGGAAACCGTCGAGCGGCGCCAGTATCGTGGCATAGGAAATATCTTGGCCGGTCTGACGCGCAAATTCGGCGTGTATCAGCGGCGAGCTGCTGTGCGCGACCGGATTGCCGATTACCGCGTATTTATCCGACATTTTCGTTGGAAGTTTCAAGTCTAAGGTCTAAAGTTCGAAACTCCGCTTTAACCGCGAAATCAAACTTTAGACTTTAAACTTCAGACCCGGAACCTGTAGCTATTCGGCGAGGAGACGGTCGGAGCGGGTAAAAGTCCATGTCCGGGTGATACTGAGGATGTCCGTGTCCCTGGCGATGTCGTCGGCGAACGGCGCGAACGGCGCCGCCAGCCTGACGATACGGAGCGCAGCCTCGTCGAGGATCTTCTGGCCCGAAGATCGGTTGATCTCGATTTTCTCGAGCGCACCGTCGGCCTTGATCGACACCGTGACCACCAGGCTGCCGTAGATTTTCTGATCGCGCGCGGCCTGCGGATAGTTCAGTTCGCCGACGCGCTCGATTTTGAGGCGCCAGTCCTCGATATAGCGCGCGAAGCGGAATTCCTGGGTACGCGCGCCGATAAACCGACGCCGCGGCCGTTTCTGATTATCATCCCAGTTCTTGCCGATCTGGGCTTCGAGCCGCGCAATTTCGAGGCCGCGCTGCATCAGGTCCGCGGCGTTCGGCGGGGCATGCGTCTCGGTCTGCGGCTGAGGCCGGGAGGGCGCGGATGCGACTTTGGCCTGCGACCTGGACTGGGTCATCAATTGCCGCGCCTCACGTTCCAGCTGCTCGACACGCTTTGCCGCCATGGTGAGTTCGGCTGCCTGCTTGTCCTGGTGCGTCACTGGCAGCGGACTTCTGGCGCGGCGATCCGCGTCGGTGTTGCCGCCGCCGTCGAGGTTGTGCTGAGCGAGCGCATCGGCACTGGGCGGCCGGGCGGTGGATTGGGTATTGACCAGCACGACTTCCAGCGGTTGGGCGAGATTGCTGAACTTTGAAAAATCCGGCATCTTGAACGTGACGCCGAATATGACGATGGCGTGAACCAGGAGCGAAAGCAGCACCGCCACCTGCATGCGCGACGATACGTCCAGCGCCGCGTAACGCCGGTCGAGCGCGGTAAAACGCCGCTCAAGGTCGGCTACGCGCGCATCGAGCTCGGCAACCGCGCCGCGCCACGGCGCGTGCCGCGCATGGCGTCCGCGCCGCTTCAGCGGCACAACTTTTCCGGCCGGTAGCAATCCCATGGAGCCTCATTCTACCTAACGGCAAAAGCCCTGCATAGAAATAACGGATCGCCATTGATCGACGCTACGGCGACAGGCTGCTTAATAAAGAAACATGACATGTCGAACCCTTGCGCTAACCGGATCAAATGTCACTGGCATGGCGTTCCTTTCGCCTCGTTCTTTGGTTTTTTTCATTTCAGGAGTTTGTCGGGGCCAAGTCCGACAAACTCCTGGAGCGTCTCCAGCTGTTTCTGGAATTCACAATGGAACGCGAGTTCGAGCAAATCGATGCCCGTCACGGCAAGTTCGACACGGGCACCGCTCTCCAGCGCCGGCAATGAAGGCACCCGGGTGACCAGCGGCAGTTCGTCGAAACGCACCAGATTGTCGCGCAGCACGCTGGCCGTCACCACGCCGACCTTCTCCTGGAGCAGCCAGCGCAGGCACCAGTAGCGCTCCATGGCGCGCTGGAATTCGGCATAGGCCTCGTAAGTGATCTCGAAATCGCGCAGCGCGGAGAGCAGCGCCTCGCTGTTCGAACGGTAATGCGGTGTTTCTCCGCGCATCAGCGCGATCAACTGGCGCTGATTGACGAGGTCGACGTAACGGCGCAGCGGCGAGCTT
>JAIESJ010000207.1 GCA_019746155.1 Burkholderiales bacterium | reverse complement strand
ACGTCGGCGCGCGCGGCCATCACGCCGACATCGGCGGCATCACGCCGGGCTCGATGCCGCCCAACAGCCGCCACATCGACGAGGAAGGCGTGCTGATCGACAACTTTCTGCTGGTCGAGGGCGGCCGCTTCCGCGAGCAGGAAACGCGCGCCCTGTTCTCGCGGGCGCGCCACCCCGCGCGCAACATCGACCAGAACCTTGCCGACCTGCGCGCCATGATCGCCGCCAACCAGAAAGGCGTGACGGAGCTCAAGCGCATGGTCGGGCATTTCGGGCTTGACGTGGTACACGCCTACATGCGGCACGTGCAGGACAATGCCGAGGAAGCGGTGCGGCGCGTGATCGACGTGCTGAAGGACGGCGCGTTCAGCTATGAGATGGACAACGGCGCGACGATCAGGGTGGCGATACGCATAGCCAAAACCGCGCGCAGCGCCGAGATCGATTTCAGCGGCACCTCGAAACAACTCGACAATAATTTCAATGCCCCCTCCGCCGTCACCCTGGCCGCGGTGCTCTATGTGTTCCGCACGCTGGTCGACGACGACATCCCGCTCAATGCAGGCTGCCTGAAGCCGCTCAAAGTGATCATCCCCGAGGGCTCGATGTTGAATCCCCGCTATCCGGCCGCCGTGGTCGCCGGCAACGTCGAGACCTCGCAGTGCGTGACCGATGCGCTCTACGGCGCGCTCGGCGTGATGGGCGCCTCGCAGGGCACGATGAACAATTTCACCTTCGGCAACGAGCGCTACCAGTACTACGAGACCGTTGCGGGAGGCTCCGGCGCCGGAATACTGACGAGCGGCACGGAAGCGTCGCGGGGATTCCCCGGCGCCGATTGCGTGCAGACGCACATGACCAACTCGCGGCTCACCGATCCCGAAGTGCTGGAATGGCGCTATCCCGTGCTGCTCGAGGCGTTTTCGATCCGGCGCGGCAGCGGCGGCGCGGGCAAATGGCGCGGCGGCGACGGCGCGATACGCCGTGTGCGCTTTCTCGAAGCGATGACCGCGGCGATCCTGTCCGGACATCGCCGCATCGCGCCCTACGGCATGGCGGGCGGCGCGCCGGGCGCGGTCGGCCGCAACCATGTGGAGCGCGCCAACGGCGACATCATCGAACTCCAGGCCTGCGACCGGATCGACATGCAGCCGGGCGACGTGTTCGTGATCGAGACGCCGGGCGGCGGCGGCTACGGCGGCGTGAAGGGTGAAGGGTGAAGGGTGAAGGGTGAAGGGTGAAGGGTGAAGGGTGAAGGGTGAAGGGTGAACCGAGATCCCCACTTCCCACTCCCCCCTCACGACTCATGGATTTTTGACCGGCCACCGCTCGTCGATTCCTCGCCGACTTTCGGCTCCAGGCCCAGCAGTTTCATCGCCCACGCCAGGGCAAACCCCGCGACCAGCGGCCACCAGTGCATCAGCACCAGCGCCAACCCCGCCGCGGCGCCGTAGGCGAGCGCGATCAGGAACAAACCGTAATGCCGCGTGTGATGGAACGCGAACATCACGGCCAGCGCCATGAAAAAGAACAAGGCCGAAAAAATGTAGAGAATGATTTTCATACGCTGCGGCAAGGGCGGGAACCGGTCCCGGGTGGTTATCGTGGAACGGAATTCTACATCAGACAGGACCTTGCGTCGGCGTACCGCGGCGGTCTGCTATGATCCCGCAACAGCGACCTACCTGACTGGCCACCTGATCGTGCAGCGACCGACGACCAAACGCACGCTTGCCACCTGCAGCGCGACCCACACGCTGCACGACGGCCTGTCGGACATCACCTACGTGCTGCTGCCGATCCTTGCCCAGACCTTCAATCTCTCTCTGGCGCAGGTCGGCCTGATCCGCGCCGCGCACCGCGCGGCCATGGCGATTTTCCAGGTTCCGGCCGGCCTCGTTGCGGAACGCCTGGGCGAGCGCAACCTGCTGGCGTTCGGCACGGCGTGCGCCGGTTTCGCTTTCCTGGCGCTGGGTTTTGCTTCCGGTTTCTACGCCATACTTTTCTCATTGTTCCTCGCCGGCTTCGGCTCGGCGTTCCAGCACCCGCTGTGCTCGGCTATCATTTCGCACGCCTATCCCGGGGCAGGCCGGCGCGCGGCACTCGGCACTTACAACTTCGCGGGCGACCTCGGCAAGTTCGCGTTCGGCGGCGCGACCAGCCTGCTGTTCATCGCCGGCATCGGCTGGCAGGGGCCGGTCACCTTTTTCGGCGGACTCGCGCTTGCCTGCGCCGTTCTGATCGTACTCGCGCTGGGCACGACCGGCGTGAAAACACCCAAAGCTGAGGCTGCGCACGCCACACCGCGCGTCAGGGGCTGGGGCATACGCGACAAACAGGGCTTCACCGCGCTGTGCCTGATAGAAATCATCGACAGCGGCACGCGCACCGGATTTCTCACTTTCATCGCCTTCCTGATGATGGACAAGGGACTGCCCGAGGGCTGGGCCGCGCTCTCGGTGCCGCTGATCCTGGTGGGCGGCATGGCGGGCAAGCTCGCGTGCGGCTTTCTCGCCGAGCGCTTCGGCATCATCCGCACCGTCGTCATCACCGAGATCGCCACCGGCTGCGGCATTCTGGCCACACTGGCGCTGCCGAGCCTCGCCGCATTCGTTCTGCTGCCGCTGATCGGCATCGCGCTCAACGGCACCTCATCGGTGCTGTACGCGACGATAGGCGATTTGGTCGACAAGGACCGCCTGCCGCGCGCGTTCGGGCTGTTCTACACGCTGGGCTCGGCATGCGGCATCGCCGCGCCGCTCGGCTACGGTGCGCTCGGCGACCATGTCGGCATCGAAAACGCCATCGCGGTCGTCGGTATTGCGGTATTCCTTACCCTGCCGCTGTGTCTGATGCTGCGGTCCGTGGTGAACATTGCTCCGCTCCAAAAAGCGTAACCGCGCGGCGGCACAGTGCTAACGTGACGCCTTTTTTCCGTCTTCCAGTTCGGCAACCAGGAAATCGACAAAAGCCTTGCGGCTTGCGGAAGGAAAACGTCCGGGCGGGAAAACCGCGTACAACCCCGTGGGCTCCGGCGCATAGTCGTCGAGAATCACCCGCACCTCGCGTTTTTTCACATGCGACTCGAACATGATGTCGGGCCCGATGGCGATGCCTTGTCCCGCCAGCAGCGCGTGCATCAGCAGCACGCCGCTGTTGGTGCTCAGGTTGCCGGCAAGCGCCACCGGTTTTTTGCGCGTGGCGCCATTCTCGAACGAGCCGCGCCCGCGCGTGGCGAATTCGGAATACACCAGGCAGTTGTGGTTGCGCAGTTCGTCAGGGCTGCGCGGCGTGCCGTGGCGCTTGAGATAAGCAGGGGTCGCCACCGCCTGGAAGCGCACGTCGCGGATCTTGCGGCACACCAGGTTGGAATCGGCGAGGTTGCCGATGCGCAGTGCGAGATCGAAGCCCTCCTCGATCGGATCGACCTGGAGGCTCGTCACGCGCACGTCGAGCTGCACCTCGGGATAAGTCTGCTGGAAGCGCGCGACGAGCGGCCCGAGCGGCGACACCACCAGGGTTTGCGGCAGCGTCACGCGCAGCAGTCCGCGGGGCGCGCCCTGCGCCGCGGTCGCCACCGCCAGTGCCTGCTCCGCAACCTGCTCCAGGTCCTTGCAGTAGGCGTAAAAGCGCTCGCCGGCTTCGGTCAGGCTCAGGCGGTGCGTGGAGCGGTAGAGCAGTTGCACGCCGAGTTCCTGCTCCAGCGCCGAGACATGGCGGCTCACCACCGATTTCGACAGCCCGAGCTGCGCCGCGGCCTTGGTAAAGCTGCCCGCCTTCACCACGGCGGCAAAGCCCGACATCAGGTTGAGCAGGCCAGTCTTCACGGAAGTCATATCAGAATCTGAAAAGCATCATTTAACCGCCGATGCACGCCGATAGACGCCGATGAAAATCAAAAGTCCTCAACCGCAAAGCACGAAGTTCAAACATAAATATTGTTTTAATTAACGTTAATCAACTTTTTGCAACAATGTGTTGGTTTCAGGCAGGATACCAAATTTTTACGCAACGCTCATAATCAGCGTTAAGTCCGGGCACGCTGTGCCGGTTTATCGGCGTGCAAACCCTCTCTCCCGGCCTCTCTCCCAAAGGGAGAGAGGAGGCATTTGCTTCCCTTCTCCCCTCGGGAGAAGGGGCAGCAACGAGGGATGGGCGGCTAAATACTGTTTTTGGTTTTTGACACACGTAATTCGACGAAGGAGAAAGATCATGGCAGGCAAACAGAGAATCAGCTACGTCCCGCTCGACAAAATGACCCCGGAGATGCGCGCCGAGATGGAGCGCTGCGCGCGCGAAGGCACGCCGCGCCCCGAAAGCACCGCCGTGCGCGCCCACGTGCCGGCCTGTTTCTGGTTCTTCGCCAATTCGTGGAACGACATTTTCAGGAACGGCATCCTCGACCACGCCATCAAGGAGCTGTGCCGCATCTACGTCTCGCGCTCGGTGGTGTGCGAATTCTGCGGCAACCAGCGCTCGATCAAGGGCCAGAACGCGGGCGTGAAGGAAGCCCAGATCGACGATCTGATGAATTTCGAGAAGTCCGTCAAATACGATGAGCGCCAGAAAGCCGCGCTCGCCTACGCCGAAGCCATCGTCTGGCGCACCGAAACCGACGACGCTTTCTGGGAGCGCATGTACAAGCACTTCAGCGAACCGGAACTGGTCGAACTGGGCTGCGCCATCGGCCTCACCTTCGGCCAGCAAAGCTGGCTGCGCATGCTCAACATCGATCACCACCAGGTGATGCCCGGCACCGCCGCCTCGATGGCCCCCGGCTTTGAAACCCCAGAAGCCCTGGCCAAATCCAAGGCCGATCCCAACTACTGGGCGAAGCAGAAACCGGCGACGAAAAAAAACGCCGCGTAATAAAATGTAGGTCGGCAATCCTTTGCCGACAAAAAAGGGCGCTCGGACGAGCGCCCTTTTTTCTTAACCCGTTGATTAAATTACTATTTTTGTCCCGACCCATCCGGCCATTTAACCGGCCAATCATACGGATATTTTTTCTTATATTTTACTTTATCTTGTTGTTATAATTAACTTATTATGAAAATAAATCCGGCCAATAAACAGGCCATACCCTCGGCCGCCGACCGTGGCGAACATATCAGCCAGATGGAGCCCCTGCTGATCCCGGAAAGCTCCAGGCACAGAGGCGCGCTCATGGATCTGGCCATCGAGCTGGCGGCAAAAGCGTCGGGGTTCAGGCGCAGCCTTCCTCCCGGCCTGCTCACCGCGCTGGCGGACATGGTGCGCGCCATGAATTGCTACTACAGCAACCTCATCGAAGGACACGATACCCACCCGGTGGATATCGAGCGCGCGCTCAGGAACGATTACAGCAAGGACGCGAAAAAACGGAATCTGCAACTTGAAGCCAAGGCCCATATCACCGTTCAGAAATGGATAGACGAAGGCGGATTGAATGATCAAGCCGCCAGTGTTCACGCCGTGCGCGAAATCCACCAGCGGTTTTGCAAACTTCTGCCGGACGAATTGCTGTGGGTCAAGGACAAGAACACCGGGGAAAAGCTCAAGGTAGAACCGGGCGCATTGCGCAATAGCGACGTGGCGGCCGGCAACCATGTGGCCGTCAGCCCCGGCGCGGTTGCCCGCTTCATGGCAAGATTCGAGGAAGTTTTCGGGCCACTGGGCAAGGCCGAAGCCATCCTTGCAACGGCCTCGGCACACCACCGCCTGCTCTGGATTCACCCCTTCCTCGACGGCAACGGGCGTGTCGCGCGCCTGATGTCGCACGCCCAGATGCTGAACCTGTTGGATACCGGCGGCGTATGGTCCATCGCACGCGGTCTCGCCCGCAATGTAGAAACGTACAAGGCACTGCTGGCAAATTGCGACCTGCCACGCCGCAATGATCTGGACGGCAGAGGCAATCTCAGCGAGGAGGCCCTGGTTGATTTCACCCGCTTCTTCCTGACCACCTGCCTGGATCAGGTGCGGTTCATGGAGGAACTGATGCAGCCTGACCGCCTGCGTGCCCGTATTCTTCTCTGGGCCGAAGAGGAAACGCGGCTGGGCAAATTGCCGCAGCGCGCCGGACCGGTGCTGGAGACCATCCTTTACCGTGGACAACTTCCGCGCGGAGAAGTCGCAACGCTGCTGAACACACCGGAGCGCACCGCACGGCGCGTCACCAGCGAATTACTCCGGCAGGGCGTGCTGGTTTCGGACTCGACCAAGGCTCCGCTCCGACTCGCCTTCCCCGCTGCTCTCGCCTCCCGCTGGATGCCCGGGCTGTTTCCAGACAAAAATTGATATGTCGGCGCCGCCCCCGGCGGCCGAGGCCACCAGCAGGCGCGCCATGTTGGGCTATATCTGTCCGCTCAGCGTCGTTTCGGGCTTGAAG
>JAIESJ010000161.1 GCA_019746155.1 Burkholderiales bacterium | reverse complement strand
ACGTTGTTACCGGGTTCGGGGGCAAGCCGATCATCGACACGCGCGACCTGATCGAGCGCATTTCCGCGATCAAGCCCGGGGGGCAGGGTGAAGTCACCGTGCGGCGCTCGGACAGCGAGCTGAAGGTGCGCATTGAAGTCGGGCGCCGGCCGCCGATTCGAGGAGCGGGAAAATGACCGGCCGTAGTTCCATCGAAGACCCTGCGGAAACCAGCGACCTGACCGACATGCTGGGCGAGCTGCGCGTGCTGCTGCCCGGCGAGCTGCTGCTGTCGGCGTTCCTGATTACGGTGCCGTTCAACTCGGGGTTCGGGGATATAGTTCATGCCGAGAAACAGGTGTTCCTGGTGACTTTCCTCCTGGCGATCGCGAGTCTCGTGCTCCTGAGCGCTCCGGCCGTGCAGCATCGCCTTCTGCGGCCTCTTGTAGACCGGGTGCGTTTCAAGCAGGTGGCCACCAGGCAGGTCATCGCCGGATGCGTCGCGTTGTCCCTGGCCCTGGTCCTTGCCACGCAACTGGTCATTTGCGAAGTGTTCGGCAATTTGGAGGGCTTTGCCGCCGCCGCGTTCGTCGCGATGCTCATCCTCGTGTTTTGGTGGCTGCTGCCCGGGATCCTCAGGGCGCGCGGGCGTCTCTAGAGAAAATCGCATCGCCGTACCCGGCGCGCGGCACCGTCCGCGTCATCCGAAGAGCGTGAATTGAACGCCGGCCAATATGAAGGTGCCGTCGTGAGAGCTTTGTTCGGCAGGAACCTCGTAATCGGGTTGCCAATCACCTTTGGTCGAGTAGAGCGGATGCTCGTCAGAGAGGCGGTCCGCTACTGTCTACGGTGCGACGACGATAAACGGTAGATTCCCGCTTGCATGGCCGTACTCGACGAATTTGAACAAGGGTACGGCGAGCAAAAGGGCGGCGGAATCGCGGATGGTGCGCGCAATCAAGGCACCGCGAGGCGATAGCTCCGCCGGGTCGCGCCACAGCCGAAAGTCCGGCAGCCATCGCGGCGGCACACGCCGCAAATAATCCCCATAGTCGGCACCGAAGGCGTGTGCCAAGCGATACTCCTCCGAACAAACGATTGCACAGAACAGGGCTCCAAAAAGCGTCCCGGCGACGATCGCCAGCGTAATACTTCCGGTTGCCATGCCAATCCCATAAGAGCCCAGGATGGAAAAGAAGTAGAGCGGATTGCGGCATACGGAGTATGGACCGTCCTTGAACAATGCCCGGTTCTTCTTGCCCCCGATGTAGACCATGCATAGGGCGCGTCCCGCTAAGGCGACCGCAATGAGCAACACTCCGGAGTTCTCCAATAGCTCATGCAACGGATGGCTCGGCTCCCAAGTCGACGGTGTGACTAGAACGATAGCAAAGAAAACCAAGGCCAATAGCCAGCCTATCATCCGCCGATGATGCTCGATTGCTGCACAAAGCCGGATAGGCGCTGAGCCAGTTGTTTTAGTCACAGATTTCATTCTTGCTATCGGGCGGCGGTATGAGTATAGCCCACGTAGGCAGCGGGCACCACCGCATGTCTGCGCGCACTGATCTTCACCCCATCGATTGGTATTTCATTGAAAGTCACGGTGGTGCTGTTGCCGTTCCCTTTGGCGACCGACGCGTAGGACGGAAGCCAGAAAGAACGGCATCACGCCGGTTCAACCGCAGGCATGATAGGCTTGAAGGATTGAACCCTGACATGGGTCAGCTGTCTTAGATTGATGCGCTTACAAGGAGTGCCCTCATGGGACTACTAGACAATCTGCTACGAGGAATGATGGGAGGTCATAACCGGGGGGGCCACGGGGGCGGCCACCATGGTGGTTACGGCAACTACGGCGGTCCTCCACCGGGCGGAACGCCGCCTGCGGCTGCAGGCGCAGCATGCGCCAAGTGCGGCACGTTCGTGTCGGCCGGCGCGCGCTTTTGCCCGCAATGCGGGGCTACCCAGACAGCGACAAAGTGTGCTGCGTGCAGCGCCGATGTACCGCCCGCAGCGAAGTTTTGCCCCGCGTGCGGCAAGCCCTCCGCATCCTGAACCGCAAGAGTTAGCTGCGGACGGATCCACAAGCCGCGCGCACCCGCAGGGCGGCGGCATGGGCCGGTATCTGCAATCAATGCCCTAAGCACGTGAGCGGCGCAGCTTGACCACTCTCCAGATGTAGGCAGCGACGAAGCAGGCAAGAACGACCTTCGTTGCCGCGTCGAGCCACCGAGTCGCGTCTTCGAACCTTTCACTTAGGGCGAAGCCCGCGGCTGCAAGCAGGCCCGACCAGAGAAGCGAACCGGCGAAAGACCAGAACATAAACTTCGGAAGAGCCATGGCGAACATCCCGGCCGGGACAGAGATCAAAGTCCGCACGGCGGGCAAAAGCCGGCCGGCGAATACCGCCAAAGTGCCTCGTCGCTTGAACCACTCCTCGGCTCGACCAACATCGTCAGCGGACATCGCCAGATAGGCGCCATGCTTAGCAGCCCACCTCTGCACACGTTCGACCCCGAAGCGGCGGCCTATCCAATACCAGAGAGCCGCACCGGCCACCGAGCCTATGGCGCCCGCCAGAGAAACCATCACGACATTCATACTCCCTTTTGCAGCCGCAAAACCCGCATACGGCATGATGAGCTCGGAGGGCAGGGGAGGAAACACATTCTCAAGGAACATCAGCAGTGCGACTGCCGGAAGTCCGTGCGTTTGGATGAAGCTGATGACCCACTCAGTCATGAGCGCCCCTCGAGAGTCATCGCGGGAGTCCGTCCGCTGTCCTCCAGCTCCCAGGCGGCGGACCACTCTTCCCCATGCCGTTCCAAGACGAGATAGTTTCGCTCCGCCGTATAGATTCGCCGGTGACCCGGCAATGGTTTCAGGCGAACCTTCCGGCCTGGCAAGGGATTCTCGCCCAAGGCCGCGAGCAAGCCGAGGGCACCGCCGTAAGACCACGACGGCGCCGGATGCGCGATCCCCGACGCCACAAGCTGATGCATGATCGTTCCGTCCTTGAACGGCATCTCTCCGCGCGTCGCGAGGTGTATCTCGCCCGACAGGACCGCGACCGGGTTTCGGTTTTCGGCCGCGCGCCGCTCCAGCGTCTCGAGCATTCGCTGCCACTCCGCACGATGCGACCGGCTCTGCCATTGATCGCGCAGGTCGTCCTCGTATTTCTGAACGCGCGGGAATACATCCAGCAATTTCTCAATCCAACTCAGCCGGGGGCCGAGAATCGGCACGCTCGACATGATCAGTAGCCGGTCGCCCCGGCCGATCTCCGCGAGGGCGCGCTCGAACGCGGCCCAGCCGGCCGGCCCCATCACCCGCGTCGGCCGGCGCTCCGTGCGCAGATCGGGCGATATGACGGAGAACCGCGGGAAGCGGGCGACTTGGGTGAGGCTTTGGCGTTGGCCCGCATCCCATCCGACCGGGGGCATCTCGTCGGTTGCCCAGAGTTGGAACAGCATGAACATGCGCCGCGCGACATCGAATAGGCCGCGGCCAACCTCGCAATCGAGGAGCTTTTCGGGCAGGCTGCCCCAGCCATCGAAGATGTCATGGTCGTCCCACATCATGAGAGACGGCACTCGGGCGCTTAGATGAGCGAACTCCGGCTGGGCGTACAGCGTCAGATAGCGCTGGAAATAGTAACCTTCCGCTGCCTCGCGCATTTCTGCGCTGAACGCCTGCTTCACCTTTTCCGGCAGCGCGCTCGCAGCCCATCGCGACAGGGCCGGATGCGATTGAACGACTTCGTCGGCATAGAGTTGATCACCGCCGTGCATAAGGAGGCCGAACGGCGCGCGGTCATGCTCCCCTGCCAAGCGGCGCCACATCGCGTTGCGCTCGGCCGCCGGCCGATCCGCATCGGCGTGCTCCTGGCCATTGCAAGAGACGTAGGCAATCCGCACATTCCCTGAACAATCTGCGGCCACCGGAAAGGCGGCGTCGCCCAACCGGTAGGTTGCGTTCTCGCACGCCGGGAGATGGAAATCGTATCGCCAGACCATGCGGCCGAGTTGCGAATGCAGCCGCACCGGAGCGGCCGTCTGACCATCTACGGGGACCAAGAGGGGTGGATCGCGGTCTTCCGGGGCGACGACGATGGCGGAAAGCCGACACTGATGTTCATCGGCGCCACGCGCGAACAGGACGGGGCCAATGGTTTCTGGAAGGGTCGTCATGCCAAGACACGTGTGTGCTTGACGAGGCTCCTCTCGATGATCTTGACCATCTGCGGCGCGTGTCTCACGGAACCCGCCGACGTGATCAGTGCCGACGTCCGGCGAACAGCCTGCCAATTTTCGGCAGGATCAAGGGGGCGGCGACAAGGATAAGCGCGCCTATCGCCCAGAGAACGATAATCGTCGGCTTCAACACCACCCGTAGTAAAGCGATGGTCTGCCCCAAAAAACCGCTGACGTCGAGATTATCGACGACGTTGCCGACCTCCTTGCCAACTCCGGTCACGGTTGCGAAGCTCTTCCCGCCGTCCAACAGGAGCCCGACATTGGCCGAAACCCAGCCGAGGCCGGGATCGACGAGGGCATAACCGGCCCAGGCGAGGAGCGACCACAGGACGAGCCCGACAAGAACCACAGCCATCGGTAGTTTCCTCGGCAGGCGCGGACGTGCATCATAATCGACCGGCCCCTCCGCCATCCTCGGATCGCGATTGTCTCTGTGGCCGTAACTGTCGCGATACCCGCGGTCACGGTTGCCATGTTTTCCCATCTCAGTCTCCTTGTTCGATTGCGGGCAGGATTTCCAGGAAAACCCAGCCCATTGTTCAAGCATGTCCGACCGCAGCGTCAACCATCGCCATCGCGTTCATCGAACCCCTTGTCCAGTTTCATCTGCTACCGCTACAGTCTTAATTCGCCCTCGGCCTCCCGCAGCTTCTGATCCTCGATCTGAATCGTCGCATGCGTCAGACCGAAGCCGGTCTTCATCGCGTCATTTGCGCTGACGATCGTCATCCGTGCTTGGGCCATGTCGGCTACGACGAGATGGCAGCTCATGGCGTCGATGCCGGAGGTTATCGTCCAGACATGAAGATCGTGGACGGCCGTCACGCCGGGAATGTCCAGCAACTTTCGCTCCAGCAGTGCTATATCGACTTCGGGCGGCGTGCCCTCCATGAGGATGTGGATTGCCTGTTTCAGCAATATCCACGTGCGCGGAATGATGAACAGCCCGATGCCGGCGCCGATGATCGGATCGGCCAGCGTCCAGCCGGTGAGCATGACGACGCCCGCGGCGAGGATGACGCCTAGCGAGCCCAGCATGTCGCTGAGCACCTCGAAATAGGCCCCCTTTACATTTAGGCTTTCCGACGACCCGGCGGAGAGGATCTTCATGCTGACCAGATTGACCGCGAGGCCGACCACTGCCACCGCCAGCATCGGGCCGCCCAGAATTTCCGGCGGGTTCAGGAAGCGCTTATACGCTTCGTAGAAAATGTAGATCGTCAGCAGCAGCAAAACGACGGCATTCGTCAGCGCCGACAGCACCTCCATGCGAACATAACCGTACGTCTTCTGCGGAGTCGCGGGACGTTCCGCGAAACGGACGGCGATTAGCGCCAGGGCAAGACCGCCCGCGTCGGTCAGCATATGCGCCGCATCGGCTAGAAGCGCGAGGCTGCCAGTCCACAGGCCGCCAATGACCTCCACAACCATGAAGGTAGAGGTCAGTGCTAACGCCCACGTGAGCCTGCCCTTGTGCCGCCCGGCGGCGGTTACTGAGGGATTTGCCGCCGCATGTGAATGCCCTGCGCTCATGATCAATATCTTGTTTATTCGATGAGCGCGATGCTGCGAAGCTGGCCCGCAAACTTCTTCAATCTAAGAGGTCTCCGAGGAACTACCCTCTGTGACCACGGCCTTGAACACCTCCATGTCCGCCGTGCCTTGATCCATGACCGCTTTCGTAGATGCCCTGGGACGGATAGGGCTGCCCCTGCGGCGGCATGGATTGCGAGGGTTGCCTCGGAACGGCCCGAGCCACCTCGCTCACGCTGGGGGGCGGTGAGTGTCAGTATTGCCAGTGATGATGCAGTGACTGCAGATTTCATTGCATATTCTCGATTTAATGAAACGAAATGTCTTCGGGAATGGTCTCGATACAAGACTGCGTTGCGAAAAGCGGTTCTCAGTGTTGCACGGAGTTCGCATGGACGCCTTAGAGCGCGTATCAAAATGACACTCTCCCTCTCCCCGCTTGCGGGGAGAGGGTCGGGGTGAGGGGGCGGCAGAAAGTCATTTTGTTACGTGTTCTTATTT
>JAIESJ010000213.1 GCA_019746155.1 Burkholderiales bacterium | reverse complement strand
GAAGCCGATCTCGGCCAAGGAAATCGAAAGCCTGTTCCTGCCGCGCAATGACTTTACCAAGGAAGCCGTGTAAATGCACCGCGCAAGCGACGGCGGTGCAACGGCAACTATAATGGAGGGCGTATGAGCGGTTATCCTATCTTCAAGGCGGCGGCCGCTCATGTCGCCCCGGTCTTCCTCGATCGCGATGCGACCGTGGAAAAAACGTGCGACTTGATTCGCGAGGCCGCACGCAACGGGGCGCAGCTGGTGGTGTTTCCGGAAACTTATATTCCGGCGTTTCCGGTGTGGTCGGCATTATGGGCGCCGATCTACAACCACCAGTTTTTCTGTCAACTCGCAGAAAATTCTCTGGTGTTGCCGGGCAAGGAATTATCGCGACTGTGCGAGGAAGCGCGGCGCCGGGGAATTTTTGTTTCGGTCGGCATCAACGAAAGAAGCGATGTCAGCGTCGGCTGTCTCTGGAACACCAACCTGCTGATCGGCGATGACGGCACGGTGTTGAACCACCATCGCAAGCTCGTGCCAACGTTCTACGAGAAGCTCGTCTGGACCAACGGCGATGGCGCAGGGCTCAAGGTGAGCGACACCCGCATCGGCCGCTTGGGGGCGCTGATCTGCGGCGAGAATACCAACCCGTTGGCGCGTTACGCGCTGATGGCACAGGGGGAGCAGGTTCATATCTCGTCATATCCACCGCTATGGCCGACGCGCGATCCGCGCGACGGCGGCAATTATGATCTCGAGAGCGCTATCCGGATCCGTGCTGGTGCGCATTCCTTCGAGGCTAAGGTGTTCAATATCGTCGCCTCCGGCTTCATGGACGACAAGATGCGCAGCCTTCTGGTCAACGCTGATCCATCGGTGGGCGAAATTCTCGAACGCACACCACGCGGCATCTCGGTCGTGATCGGCCCGACCGGGGAAGCCCTCGGTGCGCCGCTGCAAGACAGCGAAGGCATCCTCTACCAAGAGATCGATATTAATCAGTGCGTCGAGCCCAAGCAGTTTCACGACGTGGCCGGTTACTACAATCGCTTCGATATTTTCGAGCTCAAGGTCAACCGCACGCGCCTGAAGCCGATTGCTTTCGAGGAAACGGCGGCTGAAGCCCCGGCTGAGGCGCCGGGCGAAGAAACCAAAGTCGAACGCTTGGTGGCGGCTGTGAAATGAACGCGAACTCCAAGTTCAAGACGTTCTGGCCGGCGGCCGTGGTAACGTGCGGGGTCATCGCGCTACTGCTCACATTGCCGCTTGCGCTATTTACGCTGTTTTCCTGGATTAAACTCGGTTTCGTGAACTTCAGCTACTACGTGCCCCACGAAGAGTTCTGGCAAAGTCTGGCGTCCGGAAATCCGCAAAAAATCTATACCGCGCCGCTCGTCGCGATCAATGTCACCAGCGGCTTCTTGATCGCCAACATGTTTACCTACACGCTCGGCCACACTTTAGTGAGCGTGATTCTTGCCGTGCTCGTGGTATGGCATGTCGCGCTCGCTATGCGGCGCGCGCGCCGCTGCGGGGTGGCACGCATGCCGACCGCCTCGATCGGCGGCGCTACCGCCGGCGTATTTGCCGCGACTGCGGCAAGCAGCAGCGCCGCGCTGACGGGTTGTTGTGGCGCGGGGATGGCGGGCGGCATCGTAGCCCTGGCTGGATTCGGCAGCGCGACCGGCGCCTGGATGAGCAATGTCGCTACTTGGACCCAATTCGCCTTGGTGCTGCTGCTGGCGCTGGGGCTGATTGCGATAAAACACAAAAACGGACGGCCGGCGTAAACGCCGGCCGTCCGTTTTGACTCAAAACTTGCCTAGCCCTGCAACATCTTCTACAGCTCGCCGCCCTGGTGCAGGGCGCGCTGGATGGCGCGCTTCTCGGGACGCTGGCAGGAGAAGTTCATCTGCGCCAGTATCCGGCAGACCTGGCTTTCGGAGAGCTTCACCCTGAAGCGGCGTGCAATCAGCAGTGAAATGCGCTTGAGGTCCACAACTTTGTAGGAAAGCCCTGCGCGAGCGCTTCTTCGATCAGCGTGCCGGAGAGGATTTGTCGCCGGGTT
Source organism: Burkholderiales bacterium (assembly GCA_019746155.1). Taxonomy (GTDB): domain Bacteria; phylum Pseudomonadota; class Gammaproteobacteria; order Burkholderiales; family SG8-41; genus CAKKQX01. The sequence goes on along the minus strand of JAIESJ010000213.1, from coordinate 4,191 downwards.
GCATCCAATGAGGGCTTGCGCCCCGTGCGCCCGGGACTGCGCAACGCTTCAAACCCCTTGCGCTTCAATGTCTCGTCCCAACGCGGATGCCGCGCTGCTAATCGACCTTCGCGCCCGACTCCCTGACCGCCTTGCCCCACTTGGCGATCTCGGTTTTCTGGAATGCGGCGAATTCGGCCGGACCGGCACCGATCGGCTCGATGCCGATCTCCTGCATCCGCCCGTGTACTGCGGGTACGGCGAGCGCCTTGACGATCTCCGCGTGCAGGCGCTTGACGATCGCATCCGGCGTCTTCGCGGGGACCGCGACGCCCCACCACGCCGTAGTCTCGTAGCCGGGCACGCCTGCCTCGGCGATGGTCGGCACCTCGGGCAGGACCTTGCTGCGCTTTGCGCCCGACACGGCGATCGCCTTGATCCTGCCCGACTTGACGTACGTAAGCACCGACTGGACGGGATCGAACATGAGCGTGATCTGCCCGCCGACCAGGTCCTGCACTGCGGGCGCGCTGCCTTTGTACGGCACGTGCATGATCGGGGCGCCGGTCATACTCTTGAAGATCTCGCCGGACAGGTGGCCCGGGGAGCCGCTGCCGGCACTGCCGAACGTCAACGCGCCCGGCTTGGATTTGGCCAATGCCAGCAGATCGCGGACCGAGCCCGCCGGGACCGAGGGGTGCGCGACGAGCGCGACCGGCGCCGCAGCCACCAGCGTCACGGGGAGCAGATCCTTGAGCGGATCGTAGGGCAGCTTCTGATAGAGGTTGACGTTGATGGCCTGCGTGCCGACGGTTCCCATGAGCATCGTGTAGCCGTCGGGAGCGGACTTGGCCACGTTGTCTGCGCCGATCACGCCGCCGGCGCCGCCGCGGTTGTCGACGATGACCTGGTAACCAAGGCTCTCGGAGAGCTTCTGGGCGAGCGGGCGTGCAACGATGTCGGTCGGCCCGCCGGCCGGGAACGGAACCACCATGCGAACCGGGCGGTTCGGGTAGTCATTCTGGGCGGCGGTGGCGCCCGCGGCGATGCCAAGAATGATCGAGATGAAAACCCGCTGCGCGTTCATGCCTGCTCTCCTCGTGGTGCGCGGCGTCAGCTGCTGCGCCGCAGGACTTCGATGACTTTGCGTGCGGGATCGACCCGCACCCAATCCCCGGTGCGAATGCACGATGCCGGCGGTTCCGACCACCCTTCCGTGATGGTGATGCCGGCGAACACCGCGCCCTGAACCATCACCGGGTTGGTCACGCCGAAAACAAATGCCTTGGGCGCGATGCCCTTGTGCTTGATGTCGAAAAACGCCCAACCGGCCGCGATGCCGCCCTTCGCGGTCGGAAAGAAGCAGATCTTGTCGCGGATGTTGGTGCCCTCGAGCTTGTGGCCGGGCTTGCTGATGACGCCGCTCCAGCGGTCGAGGTCGTAGCGCGGCGAAAAGCCTTCTTGCGAGACCACCGCCTCGCCCTCGACCACGGGGCCGAGGGCGCGGTTGACGCGGAGCGTGGCGAGCACTTCGGACATGGGCGGTTCCCCTATTTGATGACGCCCGTGCAGGCGATGTCGACGCAGTCCTGCGTGCGCCGGAGAATGGTGTTGAAGCGATGCGCGCCGATGATGTTCACGATCTTCGCCGAGTTCGAAATCATGTTGGTCCAGCCGTTTTTCACGCGCATCTCGGAGAGGTTCTGCAGGATGTAGAAGCAGACGCCCTCGAGGACCGTCACACCGGCGTCCTCGATCGTCTTGAGGTACCCCAGGCGGTCGGCGGCGTTCTTCACCCCGCTGAAGGTCGTGACGAATACCTGCGTGCCCGGATGCACCTTGCGGCCGGCGAATTTCTCCGCCAGCAGCTTGAACTCGATCAGCGAGAGCTGCGGGCCCGAGAACACGACCAGGTTGCAGCTGCGGTCCTTGAGATCGTAGGAAGCGTAGACGCGCTCGATGTCCGCATCGGTGATCACGATCTCGTCGACCGGGCGGTTGCCGCCGAGTGCAACCTCCAGGGTTGGTGCCTCCGGCGTCACGCCTACCATGTGGAACATCGCCATTGAGCCGTAACTTGCGAGCGCCGCCCCGAGATGTTTCAGCTCGTCGGCGAGCGGCGTGCGCTTGACGCTGGCGAACACCGGCACGGCATAGTAATTTTGATGCTTTTCGCCCACGATCTTGCCCACCGCGCCCCAGTCGGCAAGGTCGTCGAGCCGCGCTTCGAGGCGCACGACGAGCGTGCCCTTGCGGTGCTTGTCGAGGTGGAAGCCGTACTCCGGCGTGCGGCCCGTGATCGCGGCGGCGAGCGCTGCGGGGCCGCCCTCGAAGTTCGAGCGCGCGCCGAACACCGAGTTCGCATAGATCACCGTGCCGGTGTCGCCCCACGCGACGTGCTCGCCCAGGTGCGGCTGATACACCGTCTGGTAGTTGATGCACGTGTCGGTGGTGATCACGTTCATGTCCTGCAAGGTGCGGATGATCGCCTTCTCCTTCTCCGCCTCGCTCGGGTCCTGCCCGAGCTTGCCGGCGAAGGCGAAATCGAAGCAGCGGGCGTTCGTGGTGATCGGGATGCGGCAGTGCGCGCGCTTTTCGCACGCACCGCGCAGGAACCCCAGCCCCCCGTCGCCCATCACCTCGATGTCGCCCATCATGTGCGCATTGGTAATGGGCACGAAGCGTTCCGCACCCCAGAATTCGCCGACTTGGCGCTGATAGGCGATCGCTTCGCGGACGGTCTCGCCCTGCTTGCCGTCGAGCATGTCCTGTTCTTCCGCGGTGAGTCTCACGGTCTCGCTCTCCTGGTTGTATGGTGAGGGCGGGCTGCACGCTCGATCGCGGAGGTGATCGCCAGCGGCCCGCCAATGGTCAGTCTGAATTCATAGCGTTCGGGAACCACGCAGATCTCGGCGGCCTCGCAGGGTTTTCCCTGCCGCGCGTACGATACGCGGCGCATGACGAGCAGCGGCGATCCGGGCTCGACGCCCAGCGTCGAGGCGACGGCAGGCGAGGCGGACTGCGCGCGCACGCTCACGTCGGCCCGTATGACCTCGAGTCCGAGCAGCTTCTGCACGATCCCGTAGATCGGATTGCGCTCGGCGTCGGCGCGCGAGATGCGCCGGCCGGCCTCGGCGATCTGCGCGGAGACGAGTGCGAGCGGCTGCCCGCGCAACGTGTATCTGCGCTGGAACCGCGCGACCGTCGGGGCCGTTGCGCCGAGCACTGCCGCCGCTCCCTCGGGCGGCACTCCCGATTCGAACGCCAGCAGTTCCGTTCGCGGCCGGTATCCCTGACGCAGCAGATTGTCGTAGAAACCCCGCAGGACATCCAGCTCGTGCTCGACCATGGGCCCGGCGACGAAGGTTCCCTTGCCCTGACGCGGAACGACGAGCTTGGCATCGGCCAGGCGCCGCAACGCGAGGCGAACAGTGACCCGGCTCACGCCGAACCGCGCCATCAACTCCGGCTCGGAGGGAAGCCTGTCGAACGGGCGCAACCGCCCTTCGTCGATCTCCGTCGTGAGCGTGCGCACGATCTGCGCGTACATCGGATCAAAGCCGTCGCGTACGACGTTGGGGGGCGCACCGGCAGACGTCCGGCGCAGCGAGGTGTGCCGTCCTTTCTTCTGTGGATAACTCGTCATAAGACGTATTAGATACCAAGAGGCTCGCGGCTGTCAATGATGCGATCCGGGGCGCCCGGCTCGGCACGGATGACGCCCGCGAATAGGGGAAAAAGAAACGGCCGCCCGCAGGCGGCCGTTTCTTTTCAGTGGGGCGGTGCAGTTACCTGCCGAGCAGTTTCTGCAGCTCGCCGCTCTTGTACATCTCGGTCAGGATGTCCGAGCCGCCGACGAATTCGCCGTTGACATAGAGTTGCGGAATGGTCGGCCAGTTGGCGTATTCCTTGATGCCCTGGCGGATTTCGGGGTCCTCGAGCACGTTGACCGAGAAAAATTCGTTGACGCCACAGGCGCGCAGAATGTTCACGACATTGGCTGAAAACCCGCACTGCGGAAAATCGGGCGAGCCCTTCATATACAGCACGACCCGGTTCTTGGCCACCTGATCCTTTATAACATCTTGAACACTCACGATTTTCTCCTATACCTGACCACATTTGTCGGGTATTAGTTTAGCGGTTAATCCTGTCGCCCGTCAAGTTTTCGTTGCGCGTCCGCCGCTGACCCGCTCGATGCCGGCCAGGTCG
>JAIESJ010000071.1 GCA_019746155.1 Burkholderiales bacterium | reverse complement strand
CGATGAATACCGCCTTCACCTGGCTCGCCTTCTTCGCCCTGAGTAACGGCGGCAGCATCAGCACGAACGATCCGATCATCACCGGCAGATAGACCTGCCAGTGATGCGCCACATCGAGCCCGGCCGAGCGCAGCGAGAACGGCACGGCAATGAACAGCGCCATCAGCACCGCCTGCAGCGCGAGAATCCCGAAATTCAGGCGCATGAGCTGCGGATCCACGATCACGCGCCGGAACTGGCTTAAGCCATCCTGGTCCCGGGGATGTGGCACCTCGGGCACGTCGGGTATGACGCGATTGACCACATACATGGCGGCGAGCGCAAGAATACCGGTCAGGACGAAGATGCCCGGCACCCCGATCAGCCGGTTCAGCCAGGGGCTGATGACGAGCGACAGCGCGAACGTCGCGCCTATGGTCGAGCCGATCATCGCCATCGCCTTGGCGCGGTGCTCGTCGCGCGTTAGGTCGGCCGCCATGGCCATCACCGCCGCTGAAATCGCGCCGGCGCCCTGCAACACGCGTCCGAAGATGACTACATAGATATGGTGGCCGAGCGCGGCGACGAAGCTGCCCAGCGCAAAAATCAGCAGGCCGGCGTAGATCACCGGCTTGCGGCCGTGGCGGTCCGACCACCAGCCGAACGGGATCTGCAGGATCGCCTGGGTAAGGCCGTAAGCGCCGATGGCGATGCCGACCAGCGTCAGGTTGTTGCCGCCGGGTAGCTGTTCGGCGTAAATCGCGAACACCGGCAGGATCACGAACATGCCCAGCATGCGCAGCCCGAAAATCCCGGACAGGCCGATGCTTGCGCGCAGCTCCTGGGGACTCATTCGATCGCTGTGAGGCATGGACTGCGAAGTAACGGTTAAAACAGATTGGGAATTGACGTCAAAGTTGGGTATATTAACAGGTTTGGGTTAATTTCTCCCGTTACTGCGTGGCCGCCAATCAACCCACCGTTATCCGGCTGCACACTTCCGATCCCGAAGCGCCGGCGCGCAACGCCGATCTCATCCGGATCCGCGGCGCACGCACGCACAATCTCAAGAACATCAATCTCGATCTGCCGCGCAACCGGCTGATCGTGATCACCGGATTGTCGGGTTCCGGAAAATCCTCGCTCGCCTTCGACACGCTCTACGCCGAGGGCCAGCGGCGCTATGTCGAGTCGCTGTCGGCCTACGCGCGCCAGTTCCTGCAGCGCATGGAAAAACCCGACGTCGACCTGATCGAAGGGCTGTCGCCGGCGATCTCGATCGAGCAGAAGGCAACCAGCCACAACCCGCGCTCCACCGTCGGCACGGTGACCGAGATCCACGATTATCTGCGGCTGCTCTACGCGCGCATCGGTGACCCGCATTGTCCCGATCACGGCATCACGCTTTCCGCGCAAAGCGTATCGCAAATGGTCGATCACGTGCTGCAGCTGCCGGAAGACACGCGGCTCATGATCCTGGCGCCCTTGATCGTCGGGCGCAAAGGCGAGCAGACCGATCTGTTCGACGAACTGCGCGCCCAGGGCTTCGTGCGCCTGCGGATCGACGGCGAGGTGCATGAAATCGATGCCCTGCCCAAGCTCAAGAAAAACACCAAGCACACGGTGGAAGTCGTCGTCGACCGCCTCAAGGTCCGGGCGGACGCCAAGCAGCGCCTTGCCGAATCGTTCGAGACGGCGTTGCGTCACGCCGACGGCCGCGCGCTCGCCGTCGAGATGGACTCCGGCCGCGAGCATCTGTTCTCGGCAAAATTCGCGTGCCCGGTATGCAGCTATTCGCTGCCGGAGCTGGAGCCGCGGCTGTTCTCGTTCAACAACCCGATGGGCGCCTGTCCGCGCTGCGACGGGCTGGGCAGCATCGGTTTCTTCGATCCCAAACGCGTGGTTGCCTTTCCCGATCTGTCGCTCGCCTCCGGCGCGGTCAAGGGCTGGGACCGGCGCAATCAGTTCTACTTCCAGATGCTGCAGTGCCTGGCCGGCCATTATGGCTTCGACATCGAGACGCCGTTCAACGAGCTTCCGGAAAGCGTGCAAAATGCCGTGCTGCACGGCTCGGGACGCGACAAGATCAAGTTCATCTACATCGGCGAGCGCGGCAACAAGTTCACGCGCGAGCACGCGTTCGAAGGCGTGATCCCCAATCTCGAGCGCCGCTACCGCGAAACCGACTCCATCGTGGTGCGCGAGGAGCTGGCGAAATACCTGAACACCCGGATCTGCCCGGAATGCGACGGCACGCGCCTGCGGCGCGAAGCGCGCCACGTCACGGTCGCCGGGAAGACGATCTACGACATCAGCGCCCTGCCGCTGGCGCAGACCATGCGGTTTTTCGAGGACATCAGGCTCTCGGGCGTAAAGCAGGCGATCGCCGACAAGATCGTCCGCGAAATCATCAACCGGCTGCGGTTTCTCATCAATGTCGGCCTCGATTACCTGGCGCTCGATCGCTCCGCGGACACGCTCTCCGGCGGCGAAGCCCAGCGCATCCGGCTGGCGAGCCAGATCGGCTCGGGACTCACGGGCGTCATGTACGTGCTCGACGAGCCTTCCATCGGACTGCACCAGCGCGACAACGCGCGGCTGCTCGACACGCTGAAGCGCCTGCGCGACATCGGCAATTCGGTGATCGTGGTCGAGCACGACCAGGAAGCGATCATGAGCGCCGATTACATCGTCGACATGGGGCTGGGTGCCGGCGAGCACGGCGGCAACGTGATCGCGGAAGGCACGCCGCAGGAAGTCAGCCGCCACCCCGAATCGCTGACCGGCCAGTATCTGATCGGCCGCCGCCGCATCGACATTCCAGCGCTGCGCCACCGGGCGAACCCCAAGCGCCGGCTGGTGATCGCGGGCGCCTCCGGCAACAATCTCAAGAGCGTCACGGTCAGCCTGCCGGTGGGACTGTTCATCTGCGTGACCGGCGTATCGGGCTCGGGCAAATCCACGCTCATCAACGACACGCTGTATAACGCCATCGCGCGCCATCTCTACGGCAGCTCGCTCGAGCCGGCGCCGCACGAATCCATAACCGGCATCGAGTTCTTCGACAAGGTGGTCAACGTCGACCAGAGCCCGATCGGCCGCACGCCGCGCTCCAATCCCGCGACCTACACCGGGTTGTTCACGCCGATCCGCGAGCTTTTTGCCGGCGTGCCGGCGGCGCGCGAGCGCGGCTACGGACCGGGGCGTTTCTCGTTCAACGTCAAGGGCGGTCGCTGCGAAGCCTGCCAGGGCGACGGCGTGCTGAAAGTCGAGATGCACTTCCTGCCTGACATCTACGTGCCGTGCGACGTCTGCCACGGCAAGCGCTACAATCGCGAGACGCTGGAAATCCATTACAAGGGCAGGAGCATTCACGAAGTGCTGCAAATGACGGTCGAGCAGGGTTCGGAATTCTTCAGCGCGGTGCCGGTGATCTCGAGAAAGCTGCAAACGCTACTCGACGTCGGCCTGGGCTACATCACGCTGGGGCAGAGCGCGACCACGCTCTCTGGCGGCGAGGCGCAACGCGTCAAGCTCGCGCTCGAACTGTCCAAACGCGATACCGGCCGCACGCTCTATATCCTGGACGAGCCGACCACCGGGCTGCATTTCCACGACATCGACCTGTTGCTGCGCGTGCTGCACCGGCTGCGCGACCACGGCAACACGGTGGTCGTCATCGAGCACAACCTCGACGTCATCAAGACCGCCGACTGGATCATCGATCTGGGCCCTGAAGGTGGCGACGGCGGCGGCCGCGTGATCGCCGAAGGCCCGCCCGAGGAAGTGGCGAAGAACAAGGCGAGCCACACCGGACGGTATTTGAAAAACGTCTTGGCCTAATAAAATCAAACCTTTTTGCCACAGAGAACACGGAGCCCACGGAGAAAGTAACCTCATGCATAAGATCGCAGCGCGTTGTGCCTTGTCTCTGTGAACTCTGTGGCCAATGATTTTTCAATGAACTAATATTTGATGACGCCACGCGAACTTTTACTCGGCAGCTTCCAGGCGGCGCTTGCCGCCGCCGATCCGTTGCAGATCGTGCCGCCACATCTGCCCAAGCCGCCCAAAGGCAGAACGCTGGTCATCGGCGCGGGTAAAGCCGCTGCATCCATGGCGCTTGCGGTGGAGCAGAACTGGCCGGCCGATGCGCCACTCGACGGCCTGGTCATCACGCGCTATCAGCACGGACTGCTCACCAACCGCATCACGGTGATCGAGGCCGGGCATCCGGTGCCCGACGAATCCGGCGAGAAAGCCGCGCAGGAAATCCTGCGCCGCGTGAAAACCCTCACCAAGGACGACCTGCTGCTCGCGCTCATTTCCGGCGGCGGCTCCAGCCTGCTCTCGCTGCCGGTCGAGGGCCTCGCCATGGCCGATCTAAAAACAATTACAAAACAACTACTTATGTCAGGGGCCCCGATTCAGGACATGAACACGGTCAGGAAGCACCTGTCGGCGATCCAGGGCGGCAGGCTTGCCGCGGCATGCAGGGCGCCGGTACTGGCGCTGGTGATCTCGGACGTGACCGGCGACGATCCGACTCACATCGCCTCCGGCCCGTGCGCGCCCGACCCGACAACCTACCAGGATGCGCTCGACATCATCAAGCGCTACGAGGTGCAGGCACCGAAAGCGGTGGTCGAGCATCTCGCGCGCGGCGCCCAAGGCGAGATCCCCGAAACGCCCAAGCCCGGCGACAGGATTTTCAGGCGCGTGGAAAACCGTGTCATCGCCACCGCGCAGGCCGCGCTGCAAAATGCGGCGCAATTCTTCATCGCGCGCGACATTCATCCCGCGATCCTCGGCGATTCCGTGACGGGTGAGGCGCGCGAAGTGGCCAAGGTCTACGGCGCGCTGGCGCGCGAGGTGAAGCAGCATGGCCTGCCGTGGCAGCCGCCGGTGGCGTTGATCTCCGGCGGCGAATGCACGGTGACGGTGAAAGGCAGCGGGCGCGGCGGGCGCTGCGCGGAATTCCTGCTCTCGCTTGCGATTGATCTCGACGGCGCGGAAGGCATCCACGCGCTGGCCGCCGACACCGACGGCATCGACGGCTCGGAAGACAACGCCGGCGCCATCCTCACGCCCGACTCCTTGAAGCGCGCTGAAAAAAAGAAATTGCGCGCCGGCAAACTGCTGGAAAACAACGACGGCTACGGCTTCTTCAGCGCGCTCGGCGACCTCGTCGTCACCGGCCCCACGCGCACCAACGTCAACGATTACCGCGTGATCCTCATCGCTTAGCGCGATTGACGCCTGCGAATATGATCGGAGTCATGCCTGCTTGAAAAAAAGCTCGTACAGCGTGAGCCGGTCCTTGGCCCGCGCGCCGATGCTGCCGGTCTGCTGCAGCTCCGAGACGAGCGGCTCGATGCGCTCGATCAAAAAAATATTATTTATTCATGCGGCGAGGCTAAGCGGCTGACCGGTCTGGAGGCCGAGCTTGCCTGCCGCACTTGCCGAATTGGCGGCGATTTCGACCAGGCCCAGACTGTTCTCGTACCAGAACACCTCACCCGCCGGGACTTCCGAAAACACCCGTGCATGGCCGATGCGCCGGTTGTCGACGACGATGAGCGCATCGCGTGAAACGCCGTTCGCGCGCAGTCCGGTAAACCCGTTGCCGTAATGGTCGATATAGATCACCTCAGGAAGATCATCCGCGCCGAACTCGACGTCAAGCCGCGGTTTCTTTTGCAATTGCTCCGCGCACAGCCCGCCGCCCGCGATACGCCCCGCCACCGGCGCGAACAAGTCACGCCCGTGAAACGAAGCGGAGAGCTTCTTGGGCGTCCAGGTGATCGGAAATATCTGCGCGTTTCCGGCGCGGGCGGCAACGACCGACATGAGCCCGTTGTCGGGCCCCACAAACCATCTGCCATCGGCACGCATCATTACCGGCGCACGCACACCGCCCACGCCGGGATCGACCACCGCGACAGTCACGCTGTCCGGCGGCAACTGATGCGCCAGCGCCGCGAGCAGGTGCGCTCCGGCCTTGATGTTGTATGCCGGCACTTCGTGCAGCAGGTCGATGACTTGCGCGTCGGGGGCATGCTGATGCAGCACCGACTTGATCTGGCCGACATAGAGATCGCTTGAACCATAGTCGGTAAACAGATAGATAAACATGGCCTACGCCGTTGCCTGCCGCCCCGGAAATTCCGGTGCATCGACATTGGCCACATACTGGCGGTAAATCCCGGCGATGCGTGCCAGCACCAGTTCCCTGCCGAGCAT
>JAIESJ010000268.1 GCA_019746155.1 Burkholderiales bacterium | reverse complement strand
CGATCAGCACCGCCCCGATCACAAACCACAGCACCGCATACCAGAAGGTGCGGATCTGCCAGCCGAAGTGGGAATCGAGATAAGTGCCGCGCACCTCGCTGCGCTTCACATAATTGATGATCACCGCGATGATCGACGGCCAGCCGCTGAGAAACGCGGTGACGACGAACGCGGCACTGGTGAGGCCGGTGATGGCGCTGAAGGCGTGAAGCCCGTAAATGACATGCGTCAGCGTGACCAGCGCTTGCGCAGGCACCACGGACCGGGTGTTCGCATCGATATCGGCCATGTTCCGCTTCCCGAAGAATGATATTCCCCGTAAGGTTAGTGGCACTTGTTCGCACTGTCGAGCCATCTTCAGCGGTCCAAGCTGGTGTCTGATGACGTTTTGATTGAAATTTTCCATAGGGCTACTCCTCTTTCGAGTTCAGTTTTAATGTCGGTTTACACCTCTGTCAAAACGGGTTGGCGGCTTCCGCATAGCGCCGCGCCACCCAAAGTGTTTTTAAAAAACATTAAAAATCAATAGTATACATAGGCAGTTGCGGCCGTACGGGCTTTGTGCACCAGAAACCGTCACCGCATTGCATGGTTCAACATGCCGCTGGTTGAGATAGGTCAAGTTGCCGCTGCTGCCGTTGTAATATACTGTGGCCGTCGCTTTCGCATCATTGTCAAATTGCCTGACTCGAATCTGTCCGCTTCCGCAGCGTCGCTGTTCCGCCTTCTGCTCACGGCCGTTTTGGCGGTACTGCAAGGTATCGCGCCGCTTTTGCATGCTCATATCGGGGACGATAAAAGCGCCGGTATTCACGTCCATTCCGTTTTGCATCGTGCCGGCAGTACAACGTATTTCGGGCGTGCCCAAGCAACTGCGCCTGCCGAGTCCCCCGCGATCACCATCGGCCACGAGTTCAAGCGCGAGCATGGTCTGACCCTGGTAAAGTCACCGGGCCACGCCACGCCGGTACCGCCCGCGGCCCCGTACCCCGCTTCGCGCTCGCATGAGCCGGCGATGGCGGCATTCGCTGCGCATCGTCCAGCAGCGGGTCTCCTGCTCCCTCCCTCTCGGGCTCCTCCTGCATTTCAGGCATAACGCCTGAGTCCATAACGCGCAGTCCGGCGTTTTTCCGGCAAGCGCATTCTGCAGTTGTTATACAGAACACCGCGCGTAATCGTGCTTGCGCCGTTACGCGTGCAGCATCGTGTAAGGAAATGCCATGACCATGCAGTCCAGATTCCATCGCCTCTTTGCACCGGCCGTAATGTCCTTGCTTGCCGCCGCTGCGCTGCATGCTGCCGACACCATCGAAATGTCGGCAGCCCAGCTTCGGGCACTCGGCATCGAGACCACCCCGCTCTCCGCCGGTCAAGGCGGTGGGTGGCAGGAATTTCCGGCACAGGCCGTCATTCCCAACCATCAGGTATACGTGGTCGCCGCGCCTCTGCCCGGCCTTGTCGAGCATCTGGCGGTCGCAGTCAACGATGCGGTCCGCAAAGGGCAGTTGCTCGCGCGGGTACAAAGCCCGAACCTGCTCGACATCGAGCGTGGATTCCTACAGGCAGCAACCCAACTGCAGCTCGCCAAGGAAAGTCTTGCCCGCGACGAAAAACTCCTGCAGGAAGGCATCATTGCCGAGAGCCGCTATCACGCGACGCGCAGCCGCTATGCGGAAATTTCCGCTGCTTTCGCTGAACGCCGCCAGGCACTGCTCCTCGCCGGCATCCCGGACAGCGCATTGAGCCGCCTGCAGTCGGGCGCGATGCCGGGCGGCTCCATGGCCATCACCTCTCCCATCGACGGCGTGGTGCTCGAACAGCTGGTCACGCCCGGCCAGCGGCTGGAGGGCACGACTGCGGTCTACAAGATCGCGCGCCTAGATCCGTTGTGGCTGGAAATCCAAGTGCCGGTTGCAGCGCTGGGTGCACTACGCGAAGGTGCGGCGGTAACTATACCGAAATACGACGCATCCGGGAAAATCCTCTCGATCGGCCGCAGCGTGAGCACGAACAACCAGACCATACTGGTGCGCGCCCTCATCTCGAACGGCGCGGCGCGGTTGCGTCCCGGCCAGTTTGTTGAAACCTCCGTCGCCGCCGCACCTTCCACCGCCAAACAATGGAGCGTGCCGAACGCATCGCTGGTGCGGCATGAGGGCAGGCTGCTGGTATTCGTGCAGACCAAGACCGGCTTCCGGGCGCAGGCCGTACAACTCGTGCGGGAAGGAGCGGCAACAAGCCTGATCGGCGGCGAGCTGCAGGGCGGCGAACGCATTGCCGTGCGCGGCGTTGCCTCGATCAAGGCCTCGCTCATGGGCATCAAGGCGGGTGAATGATGTTTGCGCGCCTCGTCGAATTCGCGCTCACCCAGCGCCTGCTGGTAATTGTCGCGACGCTGCTCGTCATCGGTGCCGGTATTTACTCGTTCCGCAAGCTGCCGATCGATGCCTTTCCCGACGTTTCCTCGACCCAGGTCAAGATCATCATGAAAGCGCCCGGGATGACGCCCGAGGAAATCGAGTCGCGCATCACCACCCCGATCGAACTCGAGATGCTTGGCATCCCTAACAAGCGAATCCTGCGTTCGGTGTCGAAGTATGCGATCGCCGACATCACCATCGATTTCGAGGACGGCACCGACATCTACTGGGCGCGCCAGCAGGTGGCCGAGCGCCTCAACGGCATCCTGCGCGACCTGCCGCCCGGCGTGGTGGGTGGCCTCGCGCCGATCACCACGCCGCTCGGCGAGATGTTCATGTTCACAATCGAAGGCGACATCTCGCTGGCCGAAAAGCGCAGCCTGCTCGACTGGGTGATCCGCCCCGCCCTGCGCGCGCTGCCGGGCGTGGCCGATGTCAACGCGCTGGGGGGGCTCGTGCGCAGCTTTGAGATCGTCCCGAATAACACAGCGCTCGCCGCGCGCGGTATCACGGTAGCTGAGCTCCAGCGGGCACTCGAAATGAACAATCGCAACGACGGCGCCGGACGGCTGCGCTCGGGCGAGGAGGCGCTGGTAGTGCGTGCTGAGGGTGCCATCGCCACGCTCGACGACGTGCGGGCGATCGTAGTGCGGGCGCGTAACGGCGGCACTGTGCGCGTGGGAGACCTCGCGGAAGTGCGCATCGGCAGCCTCACCCGCTACGGCGCCGTCACCAAGGACGGCCGCGCCGAGGCGGTCGAAGGGCTGGTGCTCGGCCTGCGCGGCGCCAACGCACGGCAGGTCGTCGACGGCGTTCGCACGAAGCTCGCCCAGCTCGCGCCGGCGCTGCCGCAAGGCGTGATGACCAAGGTGTTCTACGATCGCGGCAGTCTGGTCGAGCGCGCGGTAGGCACGGTATCGAAGGCGCTGCTCGAAGCCGTGGTGCTGGTGCTGATTCTGCTGGTGCTGTTCCTCGGCAACATCCGCGCGGCACTCGTCGTCGCGCTCACGCTGCCGCTCGCGGCGCTCATCACCTTCGTTCTCATGCGTGTCTTCGGCATGTCGGCCAATCTGATGAGCCTGGGCGGACTGGCGATCGCGATCGGCATGCTGGTCGACGGCGCCGTTGTGGTGGTCGAGAACATCGTCACCCATCTCGGGCACAACGGACAGCGATTGCCGCGCCTGCACATCATCTACCAGGCGGTAAAGGAAGTGACGGTACCGGTGGCGTCGGGCATTTTCATCATCATTATCGTGTTTCTGCCGTTGCTCACGCTGCAGGGTCTCGAAGGCAAACTTTTCATTCCCGTCGCGCTTGCCGTCGTGTTCGCACTGTCCGGCTCGCTGCTGCTGTCCCTGACGATCATCCCGGTGCTGGCCTCGTTTCTGGTCCGTGACGCCGGTCACGGCGAGCCGTGGCTTGTGAGGCAGGCGACGCGCCTCTATCTGCCCGCGCTCAACTGGGCGCTGCGCCGCGCGAAAACCGTGGTGCTGGGCGCCGTCGCGTTGCTCACGCTCACCATCGTCGTCTACCTTGCCATCGGCAAGACGTTCATGCCCACCATGGACGAAGGCGATCTCATCATCGGTCTGGAGAAGCTGCCCTCGATCAGCCTCGAGCAAAGCGCGGAGACCGATTTGCGCATCCAGCGCGCGATCATGGCCGCAGTGCCGGAAGTGAAAGGCATCGTCGCACGTACCGGCTCCGACGAGCTGGGGCTCGACCCCATGGGACCCAACCAGACCGACACCTTCCTTGTGCTCAAGCCGAAGGCGGGGTGGCGGCGCCAGGACAAGACCTGGCTCATGGACGAGCTGCGCAAGGTACTGGCCAATTTTCCGGGTGTCGCCTACAGCTTCACGCAGCCGATCGAGATGCGCGTTGCCGAAATGATTGTCGGCGTGCGCGGCGATGTTGCCATCAAGATCTTCGGGGCTGATCTGGCCACACTCAATCGTCTGGCCGAGGAAATGGTCAACACGCTCAAGTCGATCCAGGGCGCCGAGGACGTATTCACGCCCAGGAACGAAGGCGTGCAGTATTACCGCGTCGAGATCGACCGGCTTGCCGCCGGGCGCCTCGGCTTCAACGTCGAAGACATCCAGAGCGCGCTACGCACCCAGCTCGAAGGCAAGACGCTGGGCGTAGTGCTCGAGAACGGCAGGCGCACGCCGTTGCTGCTGCGCGGCCCCGATACGACCCGCCTGTCACCTGCACTGTTCGGCAGCCTTACCCTCACGCAGGGCGACGGGCACGGCGTCCCCCTACCCGCGGTGGCGCACCTGTCGCAGGCGGACGGCCCCGTCAAGATCGATCACGAAAACGCCATACGCATGGTGGTCGTGCAGGCCAACGTGCGCGGCCGCGACCTGGTCGGCTTCGTCGATGAGGCCAAGCGCGCCGCGGCATCGAAGATCAGTTTTCCCGCGGGCTACACCACGACGTGGGGCGGCCAGTTCGAGAACCAGCAGCGTGCGGCGGCGCGGCTTGCGATCGTTGTCCCGGTTGCCCTCGCGCTCATCTTCGTGCTGCTCTTTGCCACGTTCGGCACCGTGCGGCAGGCAGTACTGGTGTTCACCAATATTCCTTTCGCGCTGATCGGCGGCGTGTTCGCACTGTGGATATCCGGCGAGTACCTGTCGGTGCCCGCATCGGTCGGCTTCATCGCGCTGCTCGGCATTGCGGTGCTCAACGGCGTCGTGTTGGTGACCTACTTCAACCAGCTCTACGCCCGGGGTCTCACCCTCGACGAGATCGTCGTCGAGGGTGCCAAGCGGCGGCTGCGTCCGGTGCTGATGACCGCAAGCATCACCGCCTTCGGGCTGATACCGCTGCTGTTCGCGACCGGGCCCGGCTCCGAGATTCAGCGCCCGCTCGCGATCGTCGTGATCGGGGGGCTCGTCACCTCGACCCTTCTCACGCTGATCATTCTGCCGATCCTTTACAGGCGCTACGGCATCGCGCCCGGCGCAGCCCTGATTCGCACATGGGAGAAACCCGCATGAACCACGCCGATTGCTGTCTGACGCTGGTCTTTCCAAGGTCGGTGGAAGAAACGATCGTGAGCCACCTGCTGGAACATCCGGAATGGGTAGATGGCTTCACTATCAACCATGTTGATGGTCAGGGACGTAACGTGGCTTTACACAGTACACAGGAACAAGTACGCGGACGCGCCGGCTGCGTGAAGGTACAACTGGTTCTGGGTTGCGACCATGCGCGCGCGCTCGTCAGCTCCCTCAGGCAGATTCTGCACAGTCCGAGGATCGCCTACTGGATCACACCGGTCATCGAGTTCGGGAGATTCACATGAAACCCATTCGGCTTTTCATCATCGGCCTCAGCTTGGTACCAGCGGCACATGCCCACCCGACGTCAAATTACCCCGATTTGCCGCCGTTCGCATCAGTGGTGACGGCGATATCCAGCCATCCGTCGGTACTCGCCGCGAAATCGGGCATCGATTACGAACAGGCCAACAAAACGCGGCTGCGCACGGGCGCTTACGAAACCAACGTAAAAGTCGGCGCGCAGGACCGGCGCGACGACGCGAATCTGCGCAATTACAACGAGTGGGACGTGTTGCTTGAGCGCCCGTTCCGACTGCCGCGCAAGGCGACGCTTGACGAGCAGCTCGGCCAGCAGGGGGTCGAGGTCGCGCAGTATGCGCTGGGTGATGCCATGTACGAAACGGGGCGCGCACTGCTGCGGCAGTGGTTCGCCTGGCTGAAGGCACGCATGCAGACCGTAGAGTGGCTGCATCAGAAGGACATCGCCGCACGCCAGCTCGACGCG
>JAIESJ010000240.1 GCA_019746155.1 Burkholderiales bacterium | reverse complement strand
CCATGTGACTCTCAAGTATTGAAAAGAATGCTCCGTGCGAAACAGGGTTTGCACTAAAAAAAACGGCGAACCAAATCGGTCCGCCGTTTTTTTGAACACGCAGAGTCCTACAACGCGCGCTCCAGTTCCTCGCGCTGCCGCACCATCTCGCTCGGCAACCGTGACTTGAGCTTGTCGAAAAGCTCGGCGTGGTCCTTGAGTTCGTCGCGCCACAGCCCGGCGTCAACCGCAGTGAGCTTGGAAAACGTTTCCCGGTCCACGCTGTCCAGGCCCCGCCACTCCAGGTCCTCGTAGCGCGGCATGGAACCGATCGGGGTTTGCACCGCGCCGGCCCGGCCCTCGCAGCGCTCGATGATCCATTTCAGCACCCGCATGTTCTCGCCGAATCCCGGCCACAGGAACTTGCCGTTCCCGTCGCGGCGGAACCAGTTGACGCCGAAAATGCGCGGCGGCTGCTCGAGGCTGCGGCCGATGTTCAGCCAGTGGCGGAAGTAGTCGCCGAAGTGATAGCCGCAGAACGGCAGCATCGCGAACGGATCGCGCCGCACCACGCCGACCTTGCCGACGATCGCAGCCGTGGTCTCCGAAGCCATGGTCGCGGCCAGGTAAACGCCGTGCGTCCAGTCGGACGCTTCGACCACCAGCGGCACGGTGGTGGTGCGACGTCCGCCGAACAGGAAGGCGCTGATCGGCACGCCGCCGGGGTTCTCCCAGTCCGGATCGAGTGACGGCAGTTGGGAAGCGGCTACGGTAAAGCGGGCATTGGCGTGCGCTGCCGGCCGGCCGCTGTCGGGCGTCCAGGGCTTGCCCTGCCAGTCGGTCAGCTCCCTGGGCGGGGTCTGGGTCAGGCCTTCCCACCACACATCGCCATCGGGTGTCAGCGCCACGTTGGTAAAAATCGTGTTGCTTTTCAATGCCGCCAGGCAGTTGGCATTGGTTGCCTCCGAGGTGCCGGGCGCAACGCCGAACGCCCCTGCTTCGGGGTTGATGGCATAGAGCCGGCCGTCCTTGCCGGGCTTGATCCAGGCGATGTCCTCGCCGATGGTCGTCACCTTCCAGCCCTTCAGCGCCGGCGGCGGGATCAGCATCGCCAGATTGGTCTTGCCGCAGGCGCTGGGGAACGCCGCCGCGATGTAATGCTTCCTGCCGCCGGGCGGCTGGATGCCGAGGATCAGCATGTGCTCGGCGAGCCAGCCCTGCTCCTTCGCCATGATGGAGGCGATGCGCAGCGCAAAGCACTTCTTGCCGAGCAGCGCGTTGCCGCCGTAGCCGCTGCCGAACGACCAGATCGATTTTTCTTCGGGGAAGTGGACGATGTACTTGTGTTCTTTATTGCTGGGCCAGACGACATCTTTCTGTCCCGGCGCGAGCGGCATGCCGACCGAATGCAGGCACGGCACGAAGTAACCGTCGGGCCCCAGGACGTCGAGCACCTTGCGGCCGATGCGCGTCATGATGCGCATGCTCGCCACGACATACGGCGAATCGGTGATCTCGACGCCGATATGCGCGATGTGCGAGCCGAGCGGGCCCATGCTGTAGGGAATGACATACATGGTGCGGCCGCGCATGCAGCCTGTGAACAGTCTGCCAAGCGTCGCTTTCATTTCTTCCGGCGCTACCCAGTTGTTGTTGGGGCCGGCATCCTCCTTGTTCCGGCTGCACACGAAAGTACGGTCTTCCATGCGCGCCACGTCGTCAGGGTCGGAACGCGCCAGGTAGCTGTTCGGGCGTTTTTCCTGATTGAGGCGGATCAACATGCCCGAGGCGACCATCTCGTTGCACAGCCGGTCGTATTCTTGCTGCGAGCCGTCACACCAGTAGATACGGTCGGGCTGGGTCAGCTGCGCGACTTCCGCAACCCACTGCCTGAGTTTTTCGTTGGTGACGTACGCAGGGATTTCCTGGTCGGGTACGACGTGAGCCGCGGTGGCGGGCGGGTTCATAGGGCCGTCCTCTCTACTCCGCTGTAATCGCGTTTTTCTTTAAAAAACAACGGCAAAGCGAACCAGCCTGGGCCGCCTTGCCGGTGAATGCGGGATTCTACCTCAATCTGGCGCCAGTGGCGGCAATGTGCGGCAGGTCACGCCGCCTGGGCAGCACGCCGGCGTTGGAAGGCCAGCCATGCGATCCCGGCGGCGGCAAGAGCCAGAAACGGCACCACGGCCAGGTTCATCGTTTGCCAGCCCTGCTGGGTGAACAGCGCACCCGAAGACAGCGAGCTCACCACCATGGTGATGAAAATTGCGGCATCGTTGACCCCTTGGGCCTTGGCACGTTCGGCCGGAGTATGGCTTTCGGTGAGCAGGGAGGTGGCGCCCACATACATGAAATTCCAGCCCACCCCGAGCAGAATCAGCGCCAGCCAGAAGTTCATCACATCGACGCCCGCGAGCGCGATGACGACGCAGACGACGTTCAGCGCCACGCCGGTTAGCATGATTTTCATGAGCCCGAAACGCTGGATCAGCGCACCGGTCACGAACGACGGCGCAAACATGCCCACCAGGTGCCACTGGATGACAAAGGTCGCGTCACCGAAGGGGTGCCGGCAAGCCATCATGGCAAGCGGTGTGGCGGTCATCAGAAAATTCATCACGCCATACCCCACCATGCCGCACAGCACGGCAACGATGAATGCGGGCTGCCTGGCGATCTCGGCAAGCGGTCTGCCGGAAGCCTTGCGCTCCACTTCGGAAAGCGGCGGAATGTCGAGCCAGCGCAGCACGACGATGGCCAGCAGGGCAAAAACGATCAACGCGAGATAAGGGCCCGCATAGGTGTGGTCTGTGACGAGGTCCTTGGTCAGCCTGCTGGTTTCCGGCCCGATGAAGCCGCCGACGATGCCGCCGGCCAGCACCAGCGAGATGGCCTTGCTCTTGAAACCCGCAGGTACCGCATCGGCCGCCGCAAAACGGTAATACTGGCCTGCTGCGAAATAAATGCCGAGCACCAGCCCGCCGGCGCACAACAGCCAGAAATTGTGCGTGTAGACGGCCCAGGCACACAGCAGCGAACCGAGAATTGCGCATACGGCCCCCAGGGTGAAACCCGCGCGCCGGCCAAACCGCTTCATCATGAACGATACCGGCAGCGTCGTCAGGGCCGACC
The DNA here is from genome assembly GCA_019746155.1 of Burkholderiales bacterium. GTDB lineage: Bacteria > Pseudomonadota > Gammaproteobacteria > Burkholderiales > SG8-41 > CAKKQX01. The sequence continues at coordinate 3,048 of JAIESJ010000240.1, read as the reverse complement.
CCAGGAAATACATCGTGGCCGGCAGCGTGGCCAACGTCTTGTCGGCGGCAAGCGCATAGCCCGCAAGCCCGGTAATGGTGATCAACACCGAGTTGTTGATGAGCAGCAGCCCCTGGCAGGCCGACAGCAGGGCGACGTTTTTTCTGGTTTGATCCATTCTGAAAGTTATGGGTGATGGGTGATGGGTAAGCAGCGGATTTGCCGCCCCTTTCATTCCTTACTCATTACTCTTTGCCGCCGCGTCAGCGGCGCTGAAACTGCGTTTTGCCGAACATGACATCCCGCGCCTTGTCGTCGATCGGCGTGTTGGCATTTGCATTCGCCAACACCTTGACCCCGCGTTGCACCGCCGGACGGGAATTGATCTCGTCGAACCAGCGTTTCGCATGCGGATACTCTTCCATATTGATGCCGCGGCTTTCTGCCCCGCGCATCCACGGGAAAATGGCAATGTCAGCGATCGTGTACTCGTCTCCGGCAACGTAGCGCGCCTCGCCCAAGCGCCTGTCAAGCACATTGACTAGCCGGTTGGCTTCATTGGTATAGCGCTCGATCGCGTAGGCTATCCTCTCCTTGGCATAGCGCCGGAAATGATTGGCCTGGCCGAACATCGGCCCCACGCCGCCCATTTGCCACATCAGCCATTGCAGGCAATGCCAGCGCTCATGCACATCGAGCGGCAGGAATTTTCCGGATTTCGAGGCGAGATAGAGCAGGATCGCGCCCGATTCGAACAGCGACAACGGCTTGCCGTTGGGCCCGTCATGATCGACGATCGCGGGAATGCGGTTGTTGGGGCTGATCTTCAGAAATTCCGGCCTGAACTGGTCGCCGGTACGGATATTGATGCCATGCACGCGATACGGCAATCCGGTTTCCTCCAGCATGATATGCACTTTGTGACCATTCGGCGTGGCCCAACTGTAAACGTCGATCATCGCATCTCCATAGCGTTGTCAATGGCAGGGGCAGTATACCGCATGACACAAACGGAAACTTCCTGTTACCTTAGGAGTTTGTCGGACTTAGGCCCGGCAAAACTCCTAAAATGAAAAGCACTAAAGAACGGGGTGAAAAGAACGCCGCGCAAATGGACGTGCCGGCGCGCACTTCGTATGTGATGGCGGCGGTCTCTCCCGGCGAACGCGCCGCTGCTGCGCTCAGGAACCCGTCCATTTCGGTTCCTGCTTGGCCATGAAAGATTCCACGCCGATATGGAAATCCTGGCTGCCATAGCATTGCCGGATCAGATCCGCGCCCTCGGGCATGCCGGCATGCAGCAGGCGCCGGATGGCCTCTTTGGTGACGCGCATGGTCATCGGCGCATTAGCGGTCAGGCGCGCACATAACTCGCTCACCCGCGCATCGAGGTTTTCCGGCGGCACGATCTCCGCCAGAAAACCCGCCGCCACTGCTTCCTCGGCACTCAGCGTCTCCGCGAGGATCAGCATTTTCTTGGTGCGCGCGACGCCGAATGCCGCCATCAGCAGCGCGGTGCTCTCCACTGACAGGCAATTGCCCAGCGTGCGCGCAATCGGCACGCCGAAACGCGAGCCCGGTGTTGCGATGCGCAGGTCGCACACGGTGGCGATGGCGAGGCCGCCTCCGATGGCCCAGCCTTCGACTACCGCGAGCGTGGGCACCCGTAACGCTTCGACATGCGCAAGGTATTCCGCGACCTTGCGTTCGTACTCCACGCCGTCTTCCGCGGTCTTGAACTCGCGGAACTGACCGATGTCCGTGCCGGCAACGAACGCCTTGCCGCCGGCACCACGGAAAACCGCCACCCGCACTTCGCGGTCGGCCGCCACCCGGCCACAGGCTGCGGCAAGCTGCTCGTACATGGTCCAGGTCATGGCATTACGAGCGCCCGGACGATCAAAGGTGATGTGGGCCACCGCCCCTTCACTCCGATAGCGAACCGCGCCCTGATCACTCATGCTTTTGCACTCCCTTGCTGTCAGGAGTTTGTCGGACTTGGGTTCGACAAACTCCTGAAATGAAAAAAACCGAAGAACGAGGCAGAAAGAACGCCATACAAGCGACGTTGGTTCCGGCCCACACGGCGTTGCGACACGCAAAGCTTCATCGTATGAGTTTTACGTAAATGAATGACCTTCATTTACGTCTCGATAAGCAGCCTGGCGCCGCAGCGTCGAGCAACGGCGATCCGTTAACACCACCCGTTCCGGTGAATGGAGGCCAAGTCCGACAGGCTGCCAGGCGTTGTACGATAACTTCAGCTGACTGCTCCTTCCTTGCCCCATATGCTGACGACGACATGCCCTTTGGCCAGCAGCAGCCGTCCGCCTTTGTCGTACACATTCCACGGCAGAACGCTGCCCACTGAAATTTCGCCCTGCGCGAGCCGCCGCTTGTTCATTGGGCGAGCTGAAGCGTCTTCACTTCGAGGAATTCTTCCAGGCCGAAGCGCCCGAACTCGCGCCCGTGGCCGGATTGCTTGTAGCCGCCGAACGGCGCCTGGATATTGAATCCGCCGCCGTTCACTTCCACACGCCCGGCGCGGATGCGGCGCGCGATGCGCCTGGCGCGCTCCTCGTCCTTTGACCACACCGCGCCCGCCAGGCCGTAGATGGTGCCGTTGGCGATGCGCACCGCGTCCTCTTCGTCCTTGTAGGTGATGATGGACAGTACCGGGCCGAAGATTTCTTCCTGTGCGATGGTCATTTTAGGATCGACGCGCCCGAACACGGTGGGTGCGACGAAATAGCCTTTGCTTACACCCGCTGGTTGATCCGGGCCGCCGAGCAGCAATTGAGCCCCCTCCTGCACGCCTTTCCTGATGTAGGTCCTGACGCGCTCGCGTTGCGCTTCTGAAATGAGCGGTCCCAGCCGGGTTTTTTCATCGAACGGGTCGCCGACGTTGAAGCTCATCGCCGTCTCCACCGCAAACCCGGCCGCTTCCTCGTAACGCGATTCCGGCACCAGCAGCCGCGTCTGTGCCGTGCAGGTCTGCCCCGAATTGAGGAAACACGAATTGACCGTGCTCCTGATGGCTTTCGCGAAATCGGCGTCGTCAAGAACGAT
>JAIESJ010000148.1 GCA_019746155.1 Burkholderiales bacterium | reverse complement strand
ACCTCCGGTCTGCGTCAGTACTTCGTCAATATCTACTTCATCAGCACCGACAACGGAGCCGGCCAGAACGTCCCCACGTTGAAACGGCTGGAACTCGCCGGCGCAAGCCTGACGGAGACACCGCTTGTGGAAGGCATCGAGCATCTCAACATCGCTTACGGCATCGATAACAACGGCGACGGCGTTCCCGATGCCTATACCGCCGACCCGACCAACTACACCTATGCCGGCTGCACCACGTGCACGGCGGTGAACAACTGGGCCAATGTGATCACTGCAAAATTTCATATCCTGGCGCGCAACATCGACACGTCACCCGGCCACGCCGATACCAAAACCTACAATCTCGGCAACGATGCCGCGGGCAATCCGGTCACCGTCGGGCCGTTCAACGACGGCTACCGCCGGCATGTTTACACCAGTCTGGTGCGGATAGCCAATCCCGCCGGACGGAGGGACATCCCATGACGACGAAGATGCACTCTCAGCGGGGCGCTACCCTGCTGATCGCGCTCATCATGCTCGTGCTGCTCACGCTGTTCGCGCTGAGCGCCATGAATACGGGCACCACCAACTTGAAAGTGGTGGGCAACATGCAGGCGCGCAGCGAGGCGCTCGGCGCCGCGCAACAGGCCATCGAAACCGTGATCAGCTCGCCGCTGTTCATCTCCAACCCGAGCAATGCCGTGCTCAATCCGTGCGGCACTGCCAATACGCTGTGCACCGACGTTAATGGCGATGGCACGCCTGAGTACACCACAAAGCTAACCCCGCAGCCGGCCTGCGTCGCGGTCAAGCCCATCAAGGTAAGCGAGCTCAATCTCACCGTACCAGAGGACCTGGGCTGTGTAGCCGGCCAGGCACAACAGTTTGGGGTTGCGGGAGGTGTGAGCGGCGACTCTCTGTGCGCCAACGCGGTCTGGGAAATCACGGCAGAAACCACCGGCGTGGACACCAGCGCAAAAGTCACCGTGACACAAGGCGTAGGAGTGCGCATCAGCATCGACGAGATGGCCACCTCCTGCCTGTAACGAAAGCGAACTGATCAGAGGAGAGGTAAATATGACACACGCTCGCCGCCGTTTGTTGAGCATCGCGCTCGTCGCAGCGCTCGGCGCCATGCCGCCGTCGTTTGTTGGCGCGGAGGACATCGACCTGTTCGTCGGATCAGCGCCCTCCACGGCCGTCACCCGTCCCAACGTCCTCGTCATCATCGACAACAGCGCCAACTGGGCGGCGGAGAATCAGCACTGGCCCGGCGGCGTCAAGCAGGGCGAGTCCGAACTGCGCTCGCTCAGGGCCGTGGTCAGCGAGGCCACCGACAAGATCAACCTGGGTCTGATGCTGTTCACGCCCGGCAGCGGCACCAACAAGGCCGGCGGCTATGTGCGTTACGCCCTGCGGCAGATGACCGCAGCCAACAAGGCAGCGCTACAGGAACTGATCGGCGACGGCAGCTGCGCCGACGGCGCAAATAGTCTGAACGGGACGCCCAACTGCCTGTTCAAGAACTTCAACAGCGCCAGCGAGAAAGTCGGCACGGCAAAGACCGATTACAGCGCGGCCCTGTTCGAGGCGTTCAAGTATTTCGGCGGTTACACCAGCCCCGCGAACGCCCAGACCGGCGTCGCGGGCTCGCCGGTGGACGCGAGTCATTTCGGTCCCCTGCGCTACTCCGGCGATCCCGATCCCAAGTCCGATCCGGCCGCCTTCGATCCAGCCACCCAAAGGACCACCTACAAGCCGCCGATCAACGACAGCAACAGCTGCGCCAAGAACTACATCATTTTCATCGGCAACGGCTTCCCGACCCAGGACTCGCCAGCAACCCTGCTGAGCGGAGTCGGCGGCGACACGACCCAGCTGGCGATGCCGCAGTTCACCACCACCAGCACCGTGCAGACCTCGATCATCGGTACCGCATGCGGCACCGGTAACAACACCAGCCAGAGGGTAACCAGTTGCAATGCGAACATACCGCAGAGCCTGAAGGACGCGAACCCCGCCGATTCTTATACCTGCCTGAGCACTACGGAAACCATCGACGCGACAGCCTGTCCCGGCACCAATAACAGGAAGTTCAGCGTTCAATCCTCCAAAACCGTCATCACGGTAACACCGACCGGCACCAATGTGACTCCATCGAGCAGCGACGCCCGCTTCGCTGACGAATGGACCAAGTACCTTTTCACCACCGACGTCAGCGGGGCAGCCGGCCAGCAGAACGTCAGAACCTACACGATAGACGTGTTCAAGGACGCGCAGGACGCGCGGCAAACGGCATTGCTCTTTAACATGGCGAAAGTCGGCGGCGGCCGCTATTTCCAGGCAGCGTCGGAGAATGCGATCCTCAATGCGTTGCGCGAGATCCTGGTCGAGATCCAGGCCGAAAACAGCGTGTTCGCCGCGGCCAGCCTGCCGGTGAGCGCCACCAACCGCGCCCAGAACGAAAACCAGGTGTTTTTCGGCATGTTCCGGCCCGACAATGACGGCAGGCCGCGCTGGTACGGCAACCTCAAGCGCTACCAGGTCGCGAAAAACAATGCCGGAGCGCTCATACTCGCCGACAAGGACGGCAACGATGCCGTCTCGGCCGCAACGGGCTTCTTCAACGCCTGCTCCAGCAGCTTCTGGACCACGGACAGCGGAACTTACTGGAACTTCTCGGCGAACTCCGCCGGACAGTGCACCACCGCGGCCACGAGCCCTTATTCCGATCTCCCCGACGGGCCGCTGGTCGAGAAGGGCGGAGCGGCCGAGGTAGTGAGGAAGGGCAACGACCCTGCGGCCACCACCGCAACAAACGCGGTCAACCGCACGATGTACACGTGCGTGAGCACCGCGACCTGTCCCACCGCCACCAGCCCCGGCATGGTGGAGTTCAACACCACCAACGTGAGCCAAACCGCGCTCGGCGCGGCGAACGCGACCGAGCAGGCGCGCATCGTCAACCATACGCGGGGCCAGGATGTGAACGATGAAAACATCAACGGCAGCACCACGGATACCCGCGCGTCGATCCACGGCGACATCGTCCATGCGCGCCCGTTGCCGGTCAACTACGGCGGCAGCACCGGCGTGGTCGCCTACTACGGCACCAACGACGGTGCGTTCCGGGCGGTGCGGACCAGCGACGGCAAGGAGCTGTGGTCGTTCGTGGCGCCGGAGCATCATGGCAAGCTCAAGCGCTTGACCGACAACAGCCCGCTCATCCAGTATCCGGGCATGCCGGCGGGTCTGACACCGACCCCGACGCCGAAGGATTACTTCTTCGACGGCACGGCGGGATTGTTCCAGAACGCGGACAATTCGAAGATCTGGATCTTCCCGACCATGCGGCGCGGCGGGCGCATGCTCTACGCCTTCGACGTGACCAACCCGAACTCGCCCGTCCTGAAGTGGCGCGTGGGATGCCCCAACCTCAACAACGATACCGACTGCAGTACGGGCTTTACCGGCATCGGCCAGACCTGGTCTTTCCCCAACGTCGCGAAGATCAAGGGTTTCAACAGCGGCAATGACCCGGTGATTATCATCGGCGGCGGCTACGACACATGCGAGGACAGCGATACGTCGTTGCCCTCGTGCAGCAGCGCCAAGGGCAGGAAAGTCTACATGATCAACGCCGACACCGGCGCCCTGATCGCGAGCTTTGATACCGACCGCAGCGTTGCTGCCGACGTGACGCTGATCGACCGCGACTTCGACGGCTTGGTGGACCATGCATATGTAGCCGATACGGGCGGCAACCTTTACCGCATCGATTTCGTCGACGCGGCGCTGGCGCTTCGCGCCCCGGCTGCCTGGACAATCACCAAGATCGCGCAGGTCCAGAGCGGCTCCGGCCGCAAGTTTCTGTTCCCCCCGTCGGCACTGGTTGCCCAGAACCGGGCATATCTGACGCTCGGCTCGGGCGACCGCGAACGTCCATTGATCAGCAACTACCCGTACGTCGAGAACGTGCAGAACCGCTTCTACATGTTCGTGGACACGTTCCCCGCTTCGGGCGCCGTGGTAAACCTCGACGGCAGCAGCCTCGCGGACAATACCACGACATCGACCTGCGTGACGCCGACCAGTCCGCTCCTGGGCTGGCGCATGGACCTCGCCAGCGGCCGCGGCGAGCAGACCGTGACCTCGTCATTGATCGCCGGCGGCAGAGTCTTCTTCAATACCCACCGGGCGAAGGCGGCCACCCCCGGCCAGTGCAGCGCCAACCTCGGTGAAGCGCGCGGCTATAACGTGGGGCTGCTCTGCGGCGACCGGTATTCGGTGGTATACGCCGGCATAGGATTGGCTATCTCTCCGGTGCAGGGCACGGTCATCCTGAGCAGCGGCGAGACGGCGACGTTCGTTCTGGGCGGGGCCGGCGATCCCAATGTTAACAGTCCATTCCCGCCGGGCAAAGTCACGCCCTCGATCACGCAGAAACGCTCGCGCGTCTACTGGTACAGGCACGGGGACAAATAAGCGCTGCTTGACCTGCAGAGGGGCCGGACATTTATCCCGGCCCCGTTGCTTGAGCAGCGGTTTGCTGCGACCTTTTCCCGGAACGAAGAAGCTGCAACGGGCAAGCACGCCCGCACGCTTCAGGCAGCGAGCCCCTTCGGCAGCGGGAAAGTCACCCTCTCGGCGATGCCTTCGACTTCCTCGACGCGCTCCGCGCCCAGGCTTTTCAGTTTCTCGATCACCTGCCGCACCAGCACTTCGGGCGCCGAAGCGCCGGCGGTAATGCCGATCCTGTTCTTTCCCGCCAGCCACTCGGGCTTGAGCTCGGAGGCATTGTCGATCATGTAAGCGACAACACCCTGGTTTTGCGCGACTTCGCGCAGGCGGTTGGAATTCGAGCTGTTGGGCGAGCCCACCACGATCACCACGTCGCATTGCCGGGCAAGCATCTTCACCGCGTCCTGCCGATTCTGCGTCGCATAGCAAATGTCGTCTTTCTTCGGCCCGACGATGGCGGGAAAGCGCCGTTTCAGGGCCTCGATGGTGAGCCGTGCATCATCCACCGAGAGCGTGGTCTGCGTCACGAAAGCAAGATTGTTCTCGTCCCTGACCTCAAGCCGCTCGGCATCTTCGGGGGTCTCGACCAGATACATGCCGCCCTGGCTCTGTCCCATCGTGCCCTCGACCTCGGGGTGGCCTTTATGACCGATCATGATGATTTCCCTGCCCTGCTCGCGCATTTTGGCGACCTCGACGTGCACCTTGGTCACCAGCGGGCAGGTCGCATCGAATACCTTGAGGCCCCGGGCTTCGGCCTCGCACCGCACCGCCTGCGACACGCCGTGCGCGCTGAAGATGACGGTGTTGCCGAACGGCACTTCGGCGAGCTCTTCGACGAATACCGCACCTTTGGCTTTGAGATCGGACACCACGAATTTGTTGTGCACGACTTCGTGGCGCACGTAGATCGGCGCGCCGTGGATCGCGAGCGCGCGCTCGACGATCTCGATGGCGCGGTCGACACCGGCGCAGAAGCCGCGGGGATTGGCGAGCAAAACTTGCATACCGAAATTATACAACGAGTAAGGGAACCCGCCGATGAAAATCAAGAGCCTCCAGCCACAGAGGGGTCACAGAGTTCACAGAGATAATCGAAGAGCAGGTCATTTATGAGTTTATATTCTCTGTGTTCTCTGCGGCAAAAGCCTTTTGGGTTTGATCTTACTGAGGGCACCGCCCAATAGTGCGTAGTGATAGTCGGCAATGCCCCCACGACACGTTAGCGGAACGCCCGGTTGGGGGAATGGGGGCTTGCGCGCGCTCCCCGCCAGCGGGTGGCTTCGCCGCTAACGAGTCCGCGCGCTTCTGCCGACACCCCGGCTGCGTTCATCGGTGTTCAAACCCTCACCCCCGACCCCCCAGCGGCTCAAGAGTCCTGGTTCTTGCGCGGCCGGAAGCCGTCCCAGATCAGCAGCGCCGCGCCGCAGGTGATGGCTGAGTCGGCGACATTGAACGCCGGCCAGTGATAGCCATAGGCGTGAAAATCGAGGAAATCGACCACCGCGCCGAACAGGATGCGGTCGATGACGTTGCCCAGCGCCCCCGCCAGCACCAGGCTCAAAGCCAGGCAGAACAGCGCCTGCTGCCGGTATCTGCGCAGCAGGTAGACGATCCAGACCGAGGCCGCAAGCGCG
>JAIESJ010000008.1 GCA_019746155.1 Burkholderiales bacterium | reverse complement strand
GAAGGCGGTGGGCATGGTGGAAAGCCTGAGTTCCACTTCCTCGCCGTCGGGGGTGACCGTCTTGAGCCGGCCGTCCTGCGGCCGGCGCTTTTCGACCACGTCCATGCGGCCCAGCACCTTGATGCGGCTCACCATGGCCGCCATCACCGGCGTCGGGATCTGGTAGACCTGATGCAGCACGCCGTCGATGCGGAAGCGCACGTTGGAGACGTCACGGCGCGGCTCGAGGTGGATGTCGCTGGCGCGCTGCTCGAAGGCGTAGTTAAACAGCCAGTCGCAAATATGGACGATATGCTGGTCGTTGGCGTCGAGCTTGCCGCTCCTGCCCAGCTGCACCAACTGCTCGAAATTGGCGATTTCGTTGTAAGCGCCCTGGTCCTTCGCGGAAGCGCCCTTGACCGAGCGCGCCAGGTTGTAGAACTCGACGAGATAACTCTGGATGTCGAGCGGGTTGGCGATGACGCGCCTGATTTCAAGGCGCAGCACCTGCCGCAACTGGTCTTCCCATTCGCGCACGTGGGGTTCGCAGGTGGCGATGGTCGCCTCGCGCGTGGTGACGCTCACCGGGAGGATCCTGTAGCTCTCGGCATAGGCGTTCGACATTACTTTGGTCACTGCGGCGAAATCGATCTTGAACGGATCGATGTGCAGGTAAGGCAGGCCGACCTTCTCCGCCAGCCATTGCGTCAGCGCTTCCAGATGCAGCAGCTTTTTCGGCTGCCGCGGGTCCTTCCACTTCTGGTCGGCGATCACCACCAGCGGATGGACATCGGCACGGCTGATGCGGCGGTCTTTGAGAAGCTGATCAGCGGCTTCTTGCGATACCAGCTTATCGGCGACAAGGTCGCCCAAGACCTGTGGCAGGTCAAGCCGGCGGTCCGACTGGCGTTGGGATATTGCCTTCGCTATGGCCATGTAGACTTGCCTCTGAATTTTTTGACTATAACCGTAACCTGTAAATCTCTCAATGGGTTACAGCCAATACTTGAACGCGACTCTATGCTGTCCCGGACTGAGTTGCTGCGTCGGCATGAAATGCACCATAACAGTGCTCATTTCAAGTGCAATGTTCGATAATGGTGCAATTATCGGTGCTTTATTCGAGAATAAATTTAAAAATACAATAAAATCAATATTTTGATATTTTGGAATGAGTTTTGCTTGAGATAATTAGATTTAACCCAAGGGGGATCTATGGAAACTCTGAAAATAAGCAGCGACACGCTATTCATTCTGCTCGGCGCCATCATGGTATTAGCCATGCACTCCGGCTTCGCTTTTCTCGAAGTGGGCACGGTGCGCAAGAAAAACCAGGTCAACGCGCTGGTCAAGATACTGTGCGATTTCGCGGTTTCCACTATTGCTTATTTTTTCATCGGCTACGCGGTGGCCTATGGTGTCGATTTCTTCGCGGGCGCGGAGAAGCTTGCCGCAAAGAGCGGCTACGAGCTGACCAAGTTTTTTTTCCTGCTCACCTTCGCCGCGGCGGTGCCGGCGATCGTGTCCGGCGGCATCGCCGAGCGTGCCAAGTTCAATCCGCAACTGATGGCGACGGCGCTCATCGTCGGTTTCGTTTACCCGTTTTTCGAGGGCATCGCGTGGAACGACAAGTATGGCGTGCAGGCGTGGCTGGAGGCGGCCGCCGGCGCCAAGTTTCATGACTTCGCCGGCTCGGTGGTGGTGCATGCCGTGGGCGGCTGGATCGCCTTGATGGCGGTGATGCTGCTCGGCGCGCGCCGCGGCCGCTACGGCAAGGACGGCGCGATCAGCGCGCATCCGCCGTCGAGCATCCCGTTTCTCGCGCTCGGCGCCTGGGTGCTGTCGGTCGGCTGGTTCGGGTTCAACGTGATGTCGGCACAGACCATCGACAAGATCAGCGGTCTGGTGGCGGTGAATTCGCTGATGGCGATGGCGGGCGGCATCATTGCCGCGCTGGTGAGCGGTCGCAACGACCCCGGCTTCGTGCACAACGGCCCGCTGGCCGGGCTGGTCGCGATCTGCGCGGGCTCCGATATCATGCATCCGATCGGCGCACTGGTGACGGGCGGGGTGGCGGGCGCCTTGTTCGTCTACATGTTCACGCTGACCCAGAACCGCCTCAAGATCGACGATGTGCTGGGCGTGTGGCCACTGCACGGCCTGTGCGGGGCGTGGGGAGGCATCGCAGCCGGGATTTTCGGACTCAAGAGCCTGGGCGGGATCGGCGGCGTGACGTTTATATCGCAACTGCTCGGCACGCTGCTCGGTATCGGGGTGGCGCTGGTTGGTGGCGCGATTGTATACGGCGCGCTGAAAGCCGTCGTCGGCATCCGGCTGGATCAGGAGGAGGAGTTCAACGGCTCCGACCTTTCCATCCACAAGATCACCGCGACGCCGGAGCGGGAGGCAGGGTGGTAGCGCGCATGACGAAACTCACGCAATGCCTAAAATGCGTTAGTTCTACGCCAAAACGAGAAAAAGTGGGGTCGGCTCAGTCTGGCCCCTCTTAAATGTCAAGCGGATACGGCCGGTTTCGTGACTCGTATAACTTCCTTTGTCACAGTATTGAAGTGTCCATCAAACCAGGTCAAATCCACACCGGCAAGCGTTCTCGTCACGTAAGACGAGGGTGTGGCTGATCCCGTCAAGGCGGTTTTCGCAAGCATGCTGAAAGACCGACAAGCCAACACGTCGGCTGCCGCAGTTCGTAGGGCATTGAAAAGCCTGCAATTTATTTGGGGCGCCTCGGGGCCAACCGCAGGGGTCGGATTTTTTCAAGAGCTTGGAATATTTCGCACACGCGAAGCCTCTTACGCTTTCGTATAAAAGGTTCGTTTCGTCGGGTTAGCGCTGGCCCTCGAGACGCTCCACAGGGTGGAAAGGCGGGGCCGCCGTCTCAACTTGTAACCGCTCAAGTTTTAACAAAGGCAAAAAAGTATTCGAGCAATGTTCGGCTCCCGAGAGCGCCTCTACAACAGCTGGGTTCGCGACCACTACCGTTTCCTGTTCCGGAGCGCGTGGGCGCTGACCGGGAGCCGCACGATCGCGGAAGAGGTCGTGCAGGACTGTTTCGAGCTTGCGTGGCGCAATATGGACCAGTTGCGCGACCGGAGACTGGCGAGAGCTTGGCTGTTCCAGATCCTGCGCCACGAAGCGCTGCGCAGCCTTGCCGAGCCCAACGTGCCGTACGACGAGGAACAGGACCACCGCCCAGGCGCGGATGCCGTGACGGCGCTGGAACAACGGCTCGACATCCTTCGCTCGATGCAGAAACTTTCCACCATGCACCGGGAGGTCCTGACGCTCTTTTATTTCGAAGACATGGCCGTTTCTGAGATGGCCATCGCGCTCGAAGTGGCGCCCGGCACGGTGCTGTCGCGGCTCAACCGCGCCCGCAGGGCGCTGCAGCAGGCAATGGCTGATTCTGGAGCCGGCGCCCGGGCGGCTTCCAGGGGATCTGCCGAGACGGCGGAGATCGTGGAGTTGCCCCGGACCGGCGCGAACGCCGCCGCTCGGGATAAGTAACCTTTTCGAACTACGTCAGACGACTCATGACACCCGAACGCCCTGATCCGTCTCCGCGGCAAGTGCCGTGGACCCAATTTGACTTCCTTGTGACTGCATCGCTAAAGGACGCCACCGAGGCGCCCGAGGCGCCCCTCAGCCTATATAAAACCGTGCCTTGGCGACGCACGGCGGCCACCCTAGCAGGCATCGTGCTCACGGTGGCTTTCGGGTTGTGGGTTTTCGTCCGTGTCTATCCCCCGGAGCTGGTACGCGAGGCCATGGTGCACGAGCATCGTGAGGCCACACTGCGCGGCGACTTCCAGAAGAACAAGCTTGCGATGCTGTACGCGATGGGACTGAGCGAAGGCGCATCGCTGCCCGGGTTGCTGCAACTGCAGCGGCCCTGCGACATCGCCGGCAGAAGGGCGTACCACGTGACCACCTTCATCGAAAAAGGGGGCGGCATGGTTACCATCCTGGCTTTTGAACAACCGGTTCCAGATGCCCCGTCGGGCGAGGGACAATGGCTCGGTCGGCACTGGCGCTTGATGGAAGGCGTGCCCGGCAAGACCATTCTGCTGCTAGCGGACAATGCCAAAGTGCTAGTTGAGACAGAGCGCCTGCTGAAAAAAAGCTGATCCGAGTACGCATCACCGCTTCACCCACTCATAATGCACATGACGACAGGAGGAGACAAAGATGACCGATACCATTGAAAACCTTCACCGCCGCCGGTTTCTGGCAGGCAGTGCCGGGGCGCTGGCGGCGGCAGGACTTGGCAGCTGGAGTTCGACAAGCTCGGCGCAGGCCAAGCCGTTGCCGCAGTATGTCGCCTGGAAAGACGCCAAAAGCGTCATTGTCCACAGCTCCAGCACGCTGGAGACCAGGCGCAGCGCCTTCGGCACCAGCATAATCACCCCGGCCGATCAGCTCTACATCCGCAACAACCTGCCGGCGCCGGACGCATCGATCGTGGCGGATCGCGATGGCTGGGGAGTGGCGGTGGAAGGCGTCAATAACCCGCGCAAGCTCACCGTCCGAGAACTGAAGACGATGGGGCTGGAGACGCTCGCGATGGTGTTGCAGTGCTCGGGCAACGGCCGCGGGTTTTTCCCGCACAAGCCGAGCGGCACACCTTGGACCGTGGGTGCTGCGGGATGCGTTGTATGGAGCGGCGTGCCGGTTCGGGCGGTGGCCGAGGCGTTGGGCGGCGTCGTGGATGGGATGGCTTTCATGACCGGCACCGGCGGCGAAAAGCTGCCCGAGGGCATCGATCCGAAGAGCATCATCGTGGAACGCTCCGTTCCGCTGAAGGCCATGGGCGACGCATTGCTCGCCTGGGAGATGAACGGTGCGCCCATCCCCCTCGCGCACGGCGGGCCGCTGCGGCTCATCGTGCCAGGCTATACCGGCGTCAATAACGTCAAGTACATCAAGCGGCTGGCCTTCACGCGCGAGGAGACCGACGCCAAGATCATGAAGACGGGTTATCGCATGTCGCCGCTCGGCGGAAAGGGAGATCCGAGCCAGCCGTCCGTGTGGGAGATGAACGTGAAGTCATGGGTCAATTTCCCCAACAGCGACAGCGGCCCGGTGTCCTCCGGGATGGTGCAGATCAATGGCGTGGCGTTCGGCGGGATCAACGCCGTGAAGCGCGTCGAGGTGTCCGTCGATGGCGGCAAGACTTGGAAGGAAGCAAAGTTTATCGGGCCGGACCTGGGCCGCTACGCCTGGCGCCAGTTCGTCTTCCCGGTCAAGCTGCAGCCCGGCACCTACACGATCGCCAGCCGCGCCATCGATGCCGAGGGCAACGTGCAGCCGGAGACCCGTGTCGAGAACTTGAGCGGTTACGGCAACAACAGCTGGCGTGACCACGCGGTACAGGTTACTGTCGCCTGAGGCGGGAATAACGCAGCGCTGCCCTCTCGCGCAGCGCTGGGTTTAACCTCCTCTCCACCCTTCTGCCGTTCAAATGTGCTGGCACTTATAATGAAAAGCCCCGTCGCACCTCGAAAACGTTTCCTCTACGCCGCCGTTGGAACCGCCCTGACGGCTTTCATGATGCCCCCTTCATTCGGCGCCGACAGTAACGGTTCCCAGGAGCAGGCGGCGCTGACGCTGGGGAAAAAACTCTTCACCCAGAGTGCGCGGCCCGCCTGCGCTCTGTGCCATACCCTCAAGGACGCCGGGGCCACCGGCCAGGTCGGTCCACAGCTCGACGAGCTCAAGCCCGATGCGCGGCGCGTGGCCACCGCCATCAAGAACGGGCTGGGCAATATGCCGGCCTACAGGGATACGCTGACGGAGGAGGAGATTCAGGCCTTGGCTGACTATGTCGCGCGCGCCACGGACGCTGCGAAGTAAACGCGTTGTCCGTCGCGCTTGCGCAACGGCGCCGTTGAAGGTGTTTGAACCCGGGAAACTGCCGCTTGGCCGCTGTACGGTAATCAAGCGTTTCTGGGTCGAGTCATGGCGCTCCGCGTTCTGGATACCGACGCATAACGAGTCGGCTGCGGCGATTGCAGCGCTGCAGGCGGAGGCTGCCAATCGGGACGCCGACGGCATCGTCAACCTGAGTTGTCTTGACGATCGCAGCGGCTATTATTCGGCC
>JAIESJ010000303.1 GCA_019746155.1 Burkholderiales bacterium | reverse complement strand
GGCGCGGCTGCTGGGACAAAAGCTGGGAGAGGCACTGGGCCAGCAAATTCTCGTCGACAACCGCGGCGGTGCGGGCACGCTGATCGGAACCGAGCTCGCGGCACGAGCAGCACCCGATGGTTATACCCTGCTCATCACCAACATCGCTTTTGCGCTCAATCCAGGCTTGCATGGGAAGAAGCTGCCGTACGACCCTTTGCGCGATTTCGCGCCGATCACGCTCGTCGCATCGCAGCCGACGGTGCTTGCCGTTCACCCATCGCTGCCGGTGAAGACCGTCGGCGACCTGATCAAGCTGGCCAAGCAAAAGCCGGGGGAACTGAGCTTTGCATCGGCGGGCATCGGCAGTGTCGGGCACATTGCCGGAGAGATGTTCAAGGCGGCGGCGGGCGTCAACCTGATACACGTCCCCTACAAAGGCGGCGGCCCCGCAGTGGTCGACTTGATGAGCGGCCAGGTCTTCATCGCCTTTATCGGCATGCCGACAGCGATGGGCTACGCGAAAGCCGGCAAACTGCGGTTCGTGGCCGTGACCGATGCGAACCGCGTGAGCGCTGCACCAAGTGTTCCGACCATGGCGCAAGCCGGCTTGCCGGGCTACCACGTCGACAACTGGATCGGCATGTTTGCGCCCGCAAAAACGCCGCCGCCGATCATTGCGAAGCTGTATGACGAGATTGCCAAAGTGCTGCAGCAGCCCGCAGTCCGCGAAAAGCTGGCGGCGCAGGGGTTCGAGATCATCGGCAGCCGGCCTGCGGATTTCGCTGACTACGTCAAAGCGGACATCGAGAAATACATTAAGGTGATCAGCAGCGCCGGCATTGCTGCGCAGTGACTTTGACCCAAAACGAGGGCCCTCTACAGTCATCCGACATATGAAGATCACGAAAATCGAAACGATACCGGTGTGGTACGAGCTCACCGACGAGTACCACGCGCTGTTCGGCTCCGGCAAGAAATCCGGGACGAGCGTGCATGCGCGCGAAGGGTGGTTCGCGAACATCGAGTACAAGGAGAACGTCTTCGTCCGCATCGAGACCGACGAGGGCGTCGTCGGTTGGGGCGAAGCTTGTGCGCACCCGGTGACGAGCGAGACGCTGGCCGGATTGCTCTCCACTATCGAGCTTTTCGGCAGACAAATCATCGGTCGCGATCCGTTCCAGATCGGCGCGATACACGCAGCGCTCGATCATCTGTTCCTGCACGGCAACGCCGGCGCGCGTTGCGCGATCGACATCGCGCTCCACGACATCATGGGCAAGGCCGCGGGGCAGCCGATCTACAATCTTCTGGGCGGCGGGTACCAGAAAACGTTCGGCCAGCTTGCCACGATGCCGCGGGCCGAGCCGCAACGCATGGCGGAGCACGCACAGGCGCTGGTCGAGCGCGGATATACCTGCTTCGAGCCGAAGATGACCGGCTATCTGGAGTCGCTGGACGCCGATGCGGACCGGCTCGAAGCGATCATCGGCGTGGTCCCCAAGTCGTGCCTCGTGATCGGCGATCCCAATCAGATGTGGCGCACCGCGAAGGACACCATCGATATCCTGACTCGCCGCTTCTCCGGCGTGGGCAATCTCGCCATCGAGCAGCCTGTGATGTACCACGATCTTGCCGGCCTCGCGGCGATCACACAGGCCGTGCCGCACAAAGTCGTCGCGGACGAAGCCATACAGAACCTCGCCACGATGATCGAGATCGCGTCGCGACGCATTGCCGACATGGTCAGTCTCAAGCTCGGCAAGTGCGGCGGCTTTTATAAGGCGGTGCAGATGATGCGGATCGCGGAAGCGGCCGGGCTGCCCGTGCGCGTCGACTGGACGCAGGGCAGCGCGCTGCTCGACACGGCGACTGGCCACTTGCACGCAGCCGTTCGTTTGGTTGCCTGCGACCCCGGAATGGATTACCAGTTACGCATCAAGGATCGGCCGGTAAAGGAGGGCGGGGCCGTGGTGCGCGAAGGCAAGGTGTTCATGCCCGACACGCCGGGGCTCGGACTCGAGCTCGACGAGGAGCTGATCAGAAAGCTGTCGCAGCGCCGCTAGCGCCCGCTCTCAAGTCTGGGCGTCGGCCAGCATCTCATGCGCATCTGGCTGACGAGTTATTGAGGGGTCGAGCATCGGCGGGATTCACAATTCCAGGCAACGCAAACATGCCGCAGACGAGGGGAGCTTCTCATGGCACGTATTGAAGTGAAGTCGGAGATCACCGGCACGGTCTGGCAGGTCAAAGCGAAGCCCGGTGACAAGGTGGAGTCAGGGGATGTGCTGGTAGTGATCGAGTCCATGAAAATGGAAATCCCTGTGATCACCGAGGATGCCGGCGTCGTGAAAGAAATCCTCGTGAGCGAGAAGGATCCCGTGGCCGAAGGACAGGTCGTTGCGGTGCTCGAGGATTGAACGTGAATCGTGTAGCGCAGGCCCTCGCCTGCAGTTGAAAGGTGTGGCGTGAATCGTGGATCGCAAATGATGAAAGCTTGACTCATGTTTAGCAAAGTACTGGTCGCAAATCGCGGTGCCGTCGCAGCGAGAGTGTTGCGGGCGCTGAACGAGATGGACATCCCGTCGGTGGCCGTTTATTCGGAAGCGGACGCTGGCGCGCCCTACCTCGATATGGCAACCGAGACGTACGCCATTGGCCCGGCACCGGCGCGCGCGAGCTCGCGGCGCGGTACGGCATGCCGATGTCCAAAGGCACCGAAGTGCTGCCTGCCGATCCTGCAGCGATTCTCGAGGCGGCGCGCGCTATCGGTTTCCCGGTGCTCGTCAAGCCCGCGGGCGGCACGCGCCTGATCGGCCCCAACTGCCTCGGCATTTACACCCCGCGCGGCAAAGTGACTTTCACCGAAATCGCGCCGAAGGAAACCGGCACCGTCGGCGTCGTGTCACAAAGCGGGGGCTTGGGCACTGACATCATCCGCCGCGGCATGAGTCGCGGCTTGAAGTTCTCCGGACTCGTCACGGTGGACAACTGCGCAGACGTGACGCCTTTCGACCGGGCGAGTGTAGATGAGCTTGCGGCATTGAAGTTGCCGCCGGGTACGAGCATTACGAACCCGGTCGATTGCCCGGTCGGCACGCTGCGGCAGGAACAAGGCCGCGTCGCCGAGAAAATTCTCGACGTCATTTACCGCAGCGGCAAGCGTTGCGCATCATCGTGCCGAGGATCGCCTTGCCCGTCGCGTCGCTCTCTTCATGATTTCATCACCCGTTTGTGTCGGTGCGTCGATGACGCACCCTACAACCCACCTCCCCCCGTTTTTCCGGCAGAACTAGTCCGAATTAACTAGTCGCGGCACTGGCGCTCGGCCATTTGCCTGCCCGCGGCCGGCCGTCAGGCGAATGGCGCGGGCGGTGCCCCATCGGTATCTTTGTTCGGAAGGGCTGAAAGGAGCGGATGATGGCATCGCAGCAATATAAGCAGTGGTCGGTAGTGACGGCGAGCACGACTGCGTTCACGGTATGTTTCATGGTGTGGATGATGTTTGCCGTGATCGGCATCCCGATCAAGAAAACGCTGGGCCTCAACGAAACGGAATTCGGGCTGCTGGCCGCGATGCCGGTGCTCACCGGCTCGCTGATCCGCGTGCCGCTGGGCATGCTGACCGACCGCTACGGCGGCCGCATCGTGTTCTTCGTGCTGATGCTGTCGATCGTGGTGCCGATCTGGCTGCTGTCCGCGGCCACCGCCTACTGGCATTACCTGGTGCTCGGCCTGTTCGTCGGTTGTGCCGGCGGTTCGTTCGCGGTCGGCATCGCCTACTGCGCGCGCTGGTTCGAGCGCGAGCGCCAGGGCTTGGCGATGGGTATCTTCGGTGTCGGCAACGTCGGCGCGGCGGTGACCAAGTTTGTCGCACCGTCGATCGTCGTGGCGTTCGGCTGGCAGATGGTGCCGCAGGTCTACGCAGTGGCGCTGCTGGTGATGGCGATCCTGTTCTGGATGTTGACCTACACCGACCCGGACCATTCGGGCACGACCAAGTCGGTGACGATCCGCGAGCAGCTGGCGGTGCTGAAAGACCCCAAGGTCTGGAAGTACTGCCAGTACTACTCGATCGTGTTCGGCGGCTATGTCGCACTGTCGCTGTGGATGACCAAGTATTACATCACTGAATATGGCTTCGACATTCGGCTGGCGGCCCTGCTGGCAGCGGCGTTCTCACTGCCCGGCGGCCTGCTGCGCGCTATCGGCGGCTGGATGTCCGACAAGTGGGGCGCGCACCCGGTCACCTGGTGGGTGATGCTGTTCTCGTGGGGGTGTCTGTTCTTCCTGTCGTACCCGCAGACTGAGCTGACGATCAAGACCGTCAAGGGCGATCTCACCTTCGGCCTTGGCCTGAACGTGTGGATGTTCACCGTACTGATGTTCGCGATGGGCGTGGCTTGGGCGGTGGGCAAGGCTTCGGTGTTTAAGTACATCTCGGACCACTACACCGCTAACATCGGCACCGTCTCGGGCGTCGTCGGCATGGTCGGCGGGCTCGGCGGCTTCCTGCTGCCGATCATGTTCGGCGCGCTGGTGGATCTGACCGGGGTGAACAGCTCGATCTTCATGCTGCTGTGGGGTATCACGATGGTGTCGCTGATCTGGATGTACTGGACCGAGATCGTGCCCGCGCGCAACAGCCGCGGCGCAATTGCGCCGGGCGCGGCGTCACAACGCGCCTGAACGACATTGAAACTTAAGGAGCAATCATGAGTGCTCAAGCCGTTTCGACCAAATCCAGGTTCGGCAGCGTACTGCATATCTGGACGCCGGAAGACAAGGCATTCTGGGAGCGCGAAGGCAAGGCGGTCGCCAACCTCAATCTGTGGATTTCGATTCCCGCGCTGCTTCTTGCGTTCGCGGTATGGATGGTATGGAGCGTGGTGGTGGTCAACCTGCCCAACATCGGCTTCAAGTTCACCACCAACCAGCTGTTCTGGCTGGCGGCGCTGCCGGCGCTGTGCGGCGCGACACTGCGCATTTTCTACTCCTTCATGGTGCCGATTTTCGGCGGGCGCAAGTGGACTGCGATCTCGACCGCGTCGCTGCTGCTGCCGGCGCTTGGCATCGGTTTTGCGGTGCAGGACCCGACCACCAGCTATCCGACGTTCGTGATTCTGGCGCTGCTGTGCGGATTCGGCGGCGGCAACTTCGCCTCCAGCATGGCCAATATCAGTTTCTTTTTTCCCAAGGAGCGCAAAGGCTCGGCGCTGGGGCTGAACGCCGGGCTTGGCAATCTCGGCGTCTCGGTGGTGCAGTTCGTCGTGCCGCTGGTGATTACGACCGGCATTTTCGGTGCGCTGGGCGGCGAACCGCAGACCTGGGTGAAAGGTGCGGAGACCAGGCAGATGTGGATGCAGAATGCGGGGTTCATCTGGGTGCCGTTCATTCTGGTGGCGACCATTGCGGCGTGGTTCGGCATGAACGACATTGCGAGCGCGAGGGCGTCATTTTCGGAGCAGGCGGTGATTTTCAAGCGCAAGCACAACTGGCTGATGTGCTGGCTCTATATCGGAACCTTCGGCTCGTTCATCGGCTACTCGGCGGGTTTTCCGCTGCTCATCAAGTCGCAGTTTCCGGAAGTGAACGCGCTGACCTACGCGTTTCTCGGTCCGCTGGTCGGCGCGATGATCCGGCCCTTCGGCGGCTGGCTTTCCGACAAGCTCGGTGGCGCGCCGGTCACGTTCTGGAACTTCATCGTAATGGCGGTGGCGGTGGTGGGCGTGCTCTATTTCTTGCCGAAAGGGACGGCAGGAGCCCTGGCCCTGCCGTGGGGGCCCGCCGGCGGCAACTTCTACGGTTTTCTCGTCATGTTCATGCTGTTGTTCCTGACGACCGGCATCGGCAACGGCTCGACCTTCCGCATGATCCCGGTCATTTTCCTGACGGAGCGCATGCGCGACGCCGAGGGCAAGGGGCCGGAAGCGAAAGAACAGGCAGTGAAAGACGCCAACAAGGAAGCGGCGGCGGTGCTGGGCTTCACCTCCGCGATCGGCGCCTACGGCGGCTTCTTCATTCCCAAGAGCTACGGCACGTCCATTGCCATGACCGGCGGGCCCGAAGGC
>JAIESJ010000080.1 GCA_019746155.1 Burkholderiales bacterium | reverse complement strand
TCCTTTGACATGCGCGTGCCGGATCAGGTTCAGCACCGGTTTCACGTAAATGCGCGTCGGCGCGAGTACCCATTCGCTTAACGCTTTGCCTTCGAGTTGCGTCGACAGGTCGATGCGCCTGGCGTCGATGATTTTGCGGATCAGGGAATAGCCGTTGGAATGCGCGCCGCTGCTGGCCAGCCCCAGCACGATATCGCCCGCCGCGATGGTCGAGCCGTCGATGATCTTGCTCTTTTCGACAATACCGACGGCGAAGCCGGCAAGATCGTATTCATCCGCGGGGTACATGCCCGGCATCTCGGCAGTCTCGCCGCCGATCAGGGCACAGCCGGCCTGTTCGCAACCGGCGGCGATACCCTGGACGACCTGGGTGGCGGTCGCGACGTCAAGCCGGCCGCAGGCGAAATAATCGAGAAAAAACAGCGGCTCGGCGCCCTGCACCAGGATATCGTTGACGCTCATCGCCACCAGGTCGATGCCGATGGTGTCGTGGCGAGCGAGCTGGAAGGCGAACTTCAGCTTGGTGCCGACGCCATCAGTACCTGAAACCAGCACCGGCTCGCGGTAATTGCGCGAAATCTCGAACAGCGCGCCGAAACCGCCAATGCCGGCGAGCACGCCGGGGCGCAGGGTGCGCCTGGCGAAGGGTTTGATGTTTTCGACGAGCTGGTCCCCGGCGTCGATGTCGACGCCGGCGTCGCGGTAAGTGAACGGTTTCAATTGATTCGATTCAGGCAAGTCGTGTACCTCAAAACAGAAACTGATCAGCCGCAGGGAATGCAGAGATCATCGAGAAAAAATATGGATACATCGTTGAATTGGGCTAAGATATGGACAAAGGGAGATTGCCTGGAAGAAGCGCTTTCCGGCCCTCTGCGTCCTCTGTGGCTAAATTAGAATTTTACCGTAAATGGAACCTTCGCGTTCTGACGAGTTGTACTATCTGTGGTGGCTTGCGCTGGCGGGCGCCGGCGGGCTGCTGCTCTACCTGCTGGGACCGATCCTGACGCCGTTTCTGCTGGCGGCCATCCTCGCTTATATCTGCAGCCCGCTGGTCGCGCGCATGGAAAAAAGGAGGGTAGGACGCACGCTTGCCACGGCGCTGGTGCTGCTGATGCTGCTTGCGGCTTTTATCTTGATGCTGCTCATCCTGCTGCCGTTGCTGGTCAAGCAGGTGCGGGCCATGGCCGAGCAGGCGCCGCTTTATATCGACTGGCTGAAAAACCTGGCGGGTCCATGGTTCGAGCGCCTGTTCGGCATCCAGCTCGAAGTCGGGCTCATCCGCGACTGGCTGGCCGACCACATGACCGAAATCCAGGGGCTGGCTGCGAAACTATTGCCTTCGCTGAAAAGCGGGGGGCTGGCACTGGTTGCATTTCTCGTCAATCTGGTGCTGGTGCCGGTCGTGCTGTTTTATTTCCTCCGTGACTGGGACAAGCTTGCCGCGCGCATCGACGAGATGATTCCGCGTCGCTGGCATGACCAGATTGTGGCAATCCTGCGCGAGATCGACCAGGTGCTCGGCCAGTTCCTGCGCGGCCAGCTGCTGGTGATGCTGCTGATGGGCGTGTTCTACGCGCTCGGCCTGTGGTTCGCGGGACTCGATTACGCGCTGTCGGTGGGAATGGCCGCCGGGCTGGTTACGTTTGTCCCCTATCTCGGCTTCATCGTCGGCGTATCACTCGCCACGCTCACCGGTCTGCTCCAGTTCCACGAGCTTACCCCCTTGGTCTGGGTGTGGGCGGTATTCGGCGTCGGCAATCTGATCGAGAGTTATATGCTGGTGCCATGGCTGGTGGGCGAACGCATCGGGCTGCATCCGGTGGCGGTGATCTTCGCATTGCTTGCGTTCGGCCAACTGTTCGGCTTCTTCGGCGTGCTGCTGGCGCTGCCGGCAAGCGCTGCGTTGCTGGTATGGCTGCGCCACGTGCGCAACAAATACCTGGCAAGCAGCGTCTACAATAGCCGCTGACGCCGCCTCCCGCGTGATGAAGCAGCTGGCACTTGATTTCATCGTACCGCCGCCGCCCACGCTCGGCAACTTCGTGGCGGGACGCAATGCCGAACTGCTGCAGAATCTGGGGCAATGGGTTTCCCGCGCTGCGGGCGAGCGCTTCATTTACATCTGGGGGATGGCGGGCAGCGGCCGCAGCCATCTTCTCAAAGGTGCGGTGGCTGCCGTACGCGATGCTGGCGTGAGTGCGGCCTACGTCGCGTGCGACGGCGACACGCAGTTCGAGAAGGCGGGCCACATGGACTGTCTTGCCGTCGACAATGCCGACCGCCTGGGAGAGGCGGCGCAGATCGCGCTGTTCAATCTGTACAATTCGTTGCGCGAGCGGCGCGGCGCGCTGCTGGTGAGCGGCAATGCGCCGCCGGCGCAGCTCAGGCTGCGCGCGGATCTGGTGACCCGGCTGGGCTGGGGGCTGGTCTACCAGGTACACGCCTTGTCGGATGAGGAGAAGACGCAGGCGCTGACGCGCCATGCCGCGGCGCGCGGCTTCCGGCTGCCGGGCGAGGTCTGCGACTACCTGCTCAACCGGGTGCGCCGTGACATGCCTTCGCTGCTGGCGGTGCTCGATGCTCTCGATCGCCACTCCCTCGAAACCAAGCGTCCGATCACCGTGCCGCTGGTGCGTGAGCTGCTGCCCGCGATCCTGCCTGCGCAGGACGCCGGAAAAAACGGTTGAAAGCGGCCACAGGGCACACAGAGTTCACAGAGAAAACCGTCAAAGACTTTGACGCGAAGAAAGAGGAATTGGACGGCTAGTGGACTGTAACGGCCATTTCGATGGCGACGTAGGGCGGCATTCCCATGCCGCCGGCCGCGTGAGTGTCGGCAAAGGATTGCCGACCTACTGTGGCCATGTTTCTTTGCATTTGTTCTTCTGACGGATATTTTTGTGAAATTGGTGTTGTTTGATTTGGACAATACTCTGCTTGCCGGCGATAGCGATTTCGAGTGGGCGCAGTTCCTGATCGAGCAGGGCGTGCTCGACCGCGAGGTCTACGAGGCGCGCAACCAGGACTTCTATGACCAGTACAAGGCCGGCACGCTCGATATCTTCGAGTTCCTCAATTTCCAGCTGAAGCCCTTGTCGCGCCACCCGCGCGCGGTGCTCGACGCCTGGCACCGCGAATTCATGGCACGCAGGATCAGGCCCATGATCCGCGAAAGCGCGCGCGCGCTGGTCGAGCGGCACCGTGGCGACCTGCGGGTGGTGATCACTGCCACCAACAGCTTTGTGACGGCGCCGATCGCGCGCGAATTCGGCATCGGGCACCTGATCGCGACCGAGCCCGAAAGCCGCGATGGCGAGTTTACCGGCAACGTCTCGGGTGTGCCGTGCTTTCGCGAGGGCAAGGTCAGACGCCTCGAGGACTGGCTGGCCCGGCAGGGCAGGACCATGGGGTCGTTCGATCAGTCCTGGTTCTACAGCGATTCGCTCAACGACCTGCCGCTGCTCTCGCGCGTCACGCACCCGGTGGCGGTCGATCCCGACGCCACGTTGCGTGCCCATGCCGAGCAGCACGGCTGGCCCATCATCAGCCTCGATTGAGTTCCAAATTTAAGGTCTGAAGTCCCGAGTTTCCAGATCACGACGAACTTTCCACGGTTTTCAACTTTAGACCCTGGACTTTAAACATTAAACCGATTCATGAGCCGTCCCTTGCTACTGGTCCTCGCGCTGCTCGCGGCAGCCGTGGCCAGCCTTTTCGCCGCGCTGATTTTCGGCACTTTCCCGATATCGGTGCCGCAGGTGCTGGACAGTTTTTTCTCTCCGGCGCCCGGCGTGGTACACGACGTGGTCTGGCAATTGCGCGCGCCGCGCGCACTGGCTGCCTTCGCCTGTGGCGGACTGCTGGCGTTGTCCGGTGCGTTGCTGCAGGTGTTGTTGCGCAATGCGCTCGCCGATCCCTATATCCTGGGTGTGTCGAGCGGCGCTTCGTTCGGCGCGCTCCTGGCGCTGACGCTGGGGGCTGGCGCGGCACTGGTGAATACGGCCGCGCTCGCCGGCGCGCTCGCTGCGATCGTCATCGTGTTCGGTCTGAGTTTTCGTCGCAGCGACTGGAACGCCTATCGCGTGACTCTGACGGGTGTCGTGCTGTCCACGGGATTGTCGGCGCTGATCAGCCTGACACTGGTGATGGCGCCGCAGGGGCAGGTAAAGGGCATGCTGTTCTGGCTGATGGGCGATCTTTCATACGCCGGCGACCCGCTCGCGGCGTGGCTGCTTCTCGCCGGACTGACCGTGCTGGGCATCATCCAGGCGACCCGGCTCGATCTGCTCGGCCTGGGCGAGCTCAAGGCGCAATCGCTGGGTGTCGCGGTGACGCCGCTGCAGCTCGGAATTTTTTTCAGTGCTGCGCTGGCCACCGTGGCCGCGGTGATGCTCGGCGGCGCGGTCGGCTTCGTCGGATTGCTGATCCCGCACGCCATCCGGCTGCTGGGCGTGGCTAATCACCGCGAGTTGCTGCCGTTGGCGGTGTTGCTGGGTGGCGCTTTTCTCACGCTCGCCGACACGCTTGCCCGCACGCTGCTCGCGCCGCAGCAGCTGCCGGTGGGGGTGCTGACGGCGTTGCTCGGCGTGCCGGCGCTGCTCGCGCTGCTCGGGAGGCGGCGCTGATGCTGCATTGCGAGGGCGTTACGCTGGGCGTTCCGGGCCGCGTGCTGTGCCGCAACCTGACGTTCGGCATCGAGCCCGGGCAGTTATGGGCGGTGCTGGGAGTGAACGGCAGCGGCAAGACCACGCTGGTTCACGCCCTGAGCGGGCTTGCCCGCTGCGAGCGTGGCACAGTGCTGTTGAACGGCCGCTCGCTTGAATCCGCGGACAGCCGGCAGCGCGCGCGGGAGATTGGCGTGCTGTTGCAGCAGGAAGACGCCAACTTCTGGGGCAGCGTGTTCGAGTACGCGCTGCTCGGGCGCTTCCCGCACGCGCAGTCGTGGTTTGGCTGGGGGGGCGAAGACGAGGAAGCGGCGTTCGCCGCGCTTGCCGAAGTCGGCCTGACGGAGTTTGCCGGGCGGCGCTATGCGACGCTTTCAGGCGGCGAGCGCCAGCGTGCGCGCATCGCGCAGATTCTGGCGCAGGCGCCGCGCCTCTATCTGCTCGATGAGCCGCTGCAGCACCTCGATCTGCGGCACCAGATTGCGGCGCTGATGCTGTTTCAGCGGCTTGCCCTCGAGCGCAGGAAGGCGGTGATGATGGTGTTGCACGATACGCTGTGGCCGGGGCGTTTTTGCAGCCACGCGCTGCTGATACATGACGACGGCACGGCCCGCGCCGGCGCCGCGCACGAGGTGCTCGACCGCGCCGGCCTGGAGCAACTCTATGGCTGCCGGCTGCGGGAGTTTGCCCAGGGCGCGGGCCGATATTTCCTGCCCGATGTATAATTCACACCCGACAAATTGGAGCGGACGCTCCCCAGGGAAGCGCCGCTCCATTTGTTTTGGGACTCCACCCGGAATTACATGATCGCTAAATTCCTCGGCAGGGTTTTCTCCGGTCGGATTTTCAGGGCCCCGCAGCCGAAAATCATCCCATTCGACTCGCATGGCATCGCGCGCGAGCGCATCAGTTCGTGCGCGCTCAAGGTCACGCAAACGCTGCAGCGGCACGATTTCGCCGCTTTTGTGGTCGGCGGCGCGGTGCGCGACCTGCTGCTCGGGCGCGAGCCCAAGGATTTCGACATCGCGACCGACGCCACGCCCGAGGAAGTGCGTCAGTTGTTTCGCCGCTCGCGCATCATCGGCCGGCGCTTCCGGCTGGTGCACGTGATGTGCGGTGCGGCGACGGTGGAGGTCTCGACTTTTCGCGGCGGCGGCAGCGACGTGGCGCAAGATGCGGGTGCGCGGGTGGAGGACGAGCATGGGCGCATCCTGCGCGACAACGTGTTCGGCAATCAGCAGCAGGACGCGACCCGGCGCGATTTCACCATCAATGCGCTGTTCTACGATCCGGCATCGCAGGAAATCTGGGATTACCACGACGGCGTGGCCGACCTGAAAAAGCGGCGGCTGCGCA
>JAIESJ010000284.1 GCA_019746155.1 Burkholderiales bacterium | reverse complement strand
ATCGGTCCTCGCGCTCCAAGGGGGCTGGGATCGATCCCTACTCTGGATTTTCCGTGGGGGGCTTTAAGCTGCATCCCAAGTCCCGCGGTTCGATTCACATTCGGTCGTGCGATTTCCGGGAGCCGCCAGCAATTCAGCCGAATTATCTCGAGCACCCCGCCGATCGCGAGACTGCGGTCGGGTTGCTCAGACTGATCCGGCGCGTGGCGTCCCAGAAAGCGATGCAATCGGTGGTCGTCAAGGAACACCGTCCCGGTCATGAGGTTAAGGACGACACGGAGCTGCTGCAGTATGCGCGCGCGACCGGGCAAACCGCATGGCATACGGTCGGCACCTGCCGAATGGGCAGGCCGGACGACTCCGTCGTCGATTGCAACCTGCGGGTCCACGGGGTACATGGACTGCGTGTCATCGATGCTTCGGTGATGCCGACGATTGTATCCTCGAATACGAATGCGCCGTCCATCATGATTGGCGAAAAGGGAGCCGACCTCGTGCTGCAGGACGCGCGCCGCAGCTAATGGACTGAAACCAGGGGATACGTAGATCATGCGAACGGAGCTTGCATTTGAACTGCTTCACTGTGGCATCATCGCGCTCGATCGCACGACGCTCGGGCTTTTGGTTGCTGAAGCCAAGTGCCCCTAGAAGCGCTAAACATGCACTTCGCTGTATGACATGCCAAACAGGCGTTCGATGGGTAGGCGTATCCGCTTGAGTGTCCATAGCCCTGAGCCAAAATCATGCTCGGTCGGACTGGTGAGCAAACTACGGCGCAGTGCTTCAAGCCGGCGTTCGTCCAATTGCGCCGGACGTTCCTTGCCGCCCATGGCGCGTAGCGCACCCATCCCATCTTCATTGAGCACGCCTTTCTACGTATGTACTGTTTGTCGCACTACGCCCACGGCACAGGCCACCTCTCTCGGCCCCTTGCCCAACAGTAGCATGCGCCCAACACGTAATCGTCGCCGCGTCGCTTCGTCCATCTTTTTTACCATGCAAAACCTTCGACATGAAAGCAATGTCGGTATAACGCATGAGATCAAAAAAGGTGGTCATGATTTATGTAAAACTCAATAATCAGGAGTGAAGAGTGAAGAAGAGCAAAGCCGATCGCTACCCGCTTACCGCCGAGCAAAGAAAGAGCGACGATTGGAATCCGCTCTGGGATACGCTCCGGGATTGGGATCCCGACTTTGTCGAGGCCTATCTCAACTTCAGGAGCTCGCCGAGGCGCCGCGGCCCGCTGACGCCGAAAGTGCGCGAGCTGATCATGATCGCGATCAACGCCTCCACCACACACCTTTATGCGCCCGGTCTGCGCCGGCACATTCAGAATGCGCTGCGCGAGGGCGCCACGCGCGCCGAGGTGCTGGAGGCGATTCAGCTCACCACGGTGCTGGGCATTCATGCTTGCAATCTCGGGGTGCCCATTCTTGCGGAAGAATGGGCAAAACACGCCTCGCAGGCGAGATCAGTCCGGATTCAGGCTCGCAAGAGCCGGGCACCGGTTGCAGTTCGCTCTGTAAAGCGTAAGCGGCGTTTTTCCTGAGGCCGCTGCACTCCATCCGAGCGGGGTAATCGGGTCGTCCATCCGGCTCGCTTACCGCAACGCGTGTCCCGGGCGGTAGCACCGGCGCGGCAGGAACGCCGGCCGGGGAGGCGGCGAGCCTGTGCGAAACTCACTTCGGCTGTAGCTTGGCCCGCTTTGCCACGTCCGCCCACTTGTCGATCTCGGCGTTCACGAACTTCGCGAACTCCGGCTGCGACATGGTGCCGGGGTCGGCGCTGAACTTGGCGAACTTCTCCTTAATCGCAGAGGAAGTGAGGACTTCGTTGGCGTCTTTGTCCATCGTGCTGCTTCCGTGCAAAAACAAGCGGTTGGCGGCTGCCGGTTTTGTCGAGTTAGCTGTCAACCTTGCCGGCCACAGGTGACGCGTCTCAGGCGTCGGAGCCGAATCCGAAGGCTTGCATCTGCTCCGCCGTACTGTCCAAGAACTCGGCCGAGGTCTGAAGTATACTTCCGGCATGGGTTGCGTGCCGCCGTTACTCTCATTTCTCCTGATGATCTTTGTCGGGCAGGCGTTGCTTCGTCGAGCGATCAAGTACCATCGGGTGGCAGCGTGAGCGGTTTCGGCCGAGAATTTGGACAATACGGCATCCAGGGCGAGATTCGTTTCCTTGATGGTGACCCCCTATATACCCTATAAGCGGCCTGTCGTCCCCCATTGCCTCAGATACTGGTCCGGCCACGAAATGATGCACGGGCCGTAGATACTCTGTTCGTTGTCAACTAATTGTGGGCTGTTTTGGGCACTCGTTTTTCAGGCCTGAATTGCATAGAAGCGCGTGTTATCGAAGGGCTGGTTGTGTTTCAGCATGCCGTGAATGGCGTGAAGCAATTTGCGCATGACGGTGCAGACGGCCTGCAGCGGTTTCTTGCCGTTGGCCACGAGCTGCTCGAAATAGGCCCTGACGTAGGGGTCGTGCTGTGCGGCGCTTAATGCGGGCATATATAACGCGTGACGAATATGGCGATTGCCGGTCTTGGACAGGCGCGGTGGTTTGTGGACGCTTTTGCCCGAATCGAACGCGCGGGGATCCAGTCCGGCGTACTTGACCCACTGCCGGTGGGTGAGGCCCTGGGGCAGCAGGAGCAACTCGCCCAGCAGCGCCATCGCGCTGGCCTCGCCCACGCCCTTGATGGAGCACATACTGAACATAATAAAATCGTGCCGGCGGGCAATTCCGCCGTTTTTTTCTGGTGTCCAAATCATTGCAAAAGGGAAGATAAATGATCCGAAAACTCAGAACGCAGCGTGACGATCAGCAGTGGATGCTCGACCTGGCGCTCAACATGCGGGGGCGGGTGCAGAACTTCGAGCGCGACGACCTCGAAGTGCCGGCGGGCAAGCGCGCGCGCAACTACCGCATGCTGCCCAAGGTCTGGCGCGAGGCGGCCGAGCGCCAGGAGCGGCTGGCGAAGCGGGCGCAGGCTCAAGGCGCCAAGGCGGCGGCCACGTATCACTACGATCACGCGATCGAGGCCTACCGGATGGCGCAGCACCCGATTTATTTCGACGACCATCCGGTCAAGAAACAGCTGTACAAGAAGATGTCCGAAATGGTGGACCGCCGCTCCGAGGTCGCCGACTACCCGATCGAGCGCGTCGAGGTGCCGTTCGACGACGGCAAGACCATTTCCTGCCTGTTTCATCTGCTGCCCGACCGCCGCAAGGCGCCGGTGGTGATCTATGTGCCGGGCATGGACCAGACCAAGGAGGTCTTCCCCAGGGCGTCGCACAACATCGCGCTGTCGCGCGGCTTTCACGTGATCGCGATCGACGGCCCCGGCCAGGGCAATTCGAACCTGCAGAAGATCCGCGCGGTGGGCGACAACTACGAGCGTGCGGGGGCGGCAGTGATCAGCTACCTGTTGAAGCGCCCCGAGGTGGACAAGAAGAAGATCGCAATCTACGGCATCAGCATGGGCAGCTACTGGTGCCTGCGCCTGTCGAGTTACGATCACCGCGCAGCAGCCGTAGTCAGTTCGGTGGCGTGCTTCAATCCGAACAACACCATCTTCACGCAGTCCTCGCCGCGCTTCAAGCAGATGTTCATGTACATGGCGGGCTACGACGACGAGGAAAAGTTCGACGAGGAAGTGGCCAAGGGCATGACGGTGCGCGGCCATCTCGACAAGATCACCTGCCCGACGCTGCTGGTGACGGGCGAGTTCGATCCGCTGTGTCCGCTGGAGGACGCCGTCGAGGCGTTCGAGGACCTCAAGGTGCCCAAGGAGATGTGGGTGATCGAGAACCAGTACCACCCGCTGTGGGGCATCCCCAATCTGGGCGGCATGGATTGCCACGACTACGTGCTCGACTGGTTGCAGGCGCTGTTTTCGGGCAAACGCGTGCCCAGCAAGCACGGCCGCATCGCCTACGTTAGGGAAAACGGCGACGGGCCGTGGTCCGACTGCGACTGGACGCCGCCCATCAGGCCGGGGCAGGCGTACTTCTGAGCCCGGGCGCTCGTTTTGAAAAACCTTGGCCAGGCGCGTTACGCCATGTTTTTTGTTTTAAAACAATAAGTTAATATTAGAGAGCGCACCGGGCCCGGGATGGACTCATTCCGGCAGCCATGCCCTCTGCGCGTCGGCCCAGCAGTTGGGCGTCTCGTAGATCCTGACGTTTTCCAGCTTCAGATTGTTGCCGTATTGGTCGCGGTAGACCTGGTCGAGAATGCGAAATGCCGCTACCGCCAGGTGTTCCGCAGTGGGCGGGGCGTCGAACAGCACCGTCTTGTGGCCGGGCAGGGTGCGCAGGAACGCAACGACGTCCCGATCGCCGCGCCAGGCGAGAAACGCGTGGTCCCAGGCCTCCACCACATGGCGCCGGGCGAGCGCCTTGACCTCGGAGAAATCCATCACCATGCCCTGTTCGGCCGCGCCGTCGGTCGTGATGATCTCGCCCGACAGCGTGACCTCCAGCGCATAACGATGGCCGTGCAGATGCCTGCACTGGCTGTCGTGATTGGGGATGCGGTGGCCGGCATCGAATTCCAGCCTGCGGGTGATTTGCATAGCGCGGCGGATTATAACAGGCATTGACGTGGCCCCGGCATGATGCCTGGACGAGGTCTGGCGGCGGCGCCCTTGCGCGGCGCCGGATTGAAGACGGCGGCTACTTTTTACGGTTGTTTTTGGTCTGCGCCGCTTTTTTGAGATTGCGGTACAGCCGCGGGTTTGCCGTCTTGAGATAGGAAACGACTTCGAAGTCCTCGCGTTTCGCCTGGTCGAGCGCAATGCCTTCGATATGCACCAGCCGCAGCAGCTCACGCACCGGCTTGGGCATGCTGCGGCCGCTTTCATAGCGCGAGCCGCCGCTCTGGGTGACGCCGATGCGCGACCAGAACTCCTGCTGGTTCAGGCGCAGCCTGCGGCGGATTTCCCGTGGGTTGCTGATGCGGTCAAAAGGTTTCATTGTCGGGCTCTCTATGGTTCAAAACATAGTATTCAATTGACATGAAAGCGCCGGATAGGTTCACCGATTTTTAAACGGCATGCGGCGGCATCGATCAGCGGCGTTGCCGGAATGGTCGATGGCCGGATGGCGGGGGCGCCCTGTGCCGGAGCGCATCATCCGGGCCGGCTGCGAACGCACACTCGTTTTTCCGGGAAGAATCGACTAAAATGACGGGCTTTTCGATATTCGAATCGGCGAGCATGGCTCTGATTGTCCAAAAATACGGCGGCACCTCGGTCGGCACTCCCGAGCGCATCAAAAACGTCGCCCGGCGCGTGGCCAGATGGAAACAGCAGGGGCACCAGCTGATAGTCGTGGTCTCGGCGATGTCCGGCGAGACCAACCGGCTGATCGCGCTCGCCAAGGAAGTGCAGACCCAGCCCCATCCGCGTGAACTCGACGTGATGGTGTCCACCGGCGAGCAGGTGACGATCGCACTGTTGTCGATGGCGCTGCTGGACCTCGGATTGAAGGCCCGCAGCTATACCGGCGCGCAGGTCAAGATCCTGACCGACAGCGCGTTCACCAAGGCGCGCATCGTGAGCATCGACGAAGCGCGCATCCGCGCCGATCTGGCCGGCGACTGCATCGTCGTCGTCGCCGGTTTCCAGGGCGTGGACGAGGCCGGCAATATCACCACGCTGGGACGCGGCGGCTCCGACACCACCGGCGTTGCGCTGGCCGCCGCGCTCAAGGCCGACGAGTGCCAGATCTACACCGACGTCGACGGCGTCTACACCACCGATCCGCGCATCGTGCCCGAGGCGCGCCGGTTGAAGACCGTTACCTTCGAGGAAATGCTCGAGATGGCGAGCCTCGGCTCCAAGGTGCTGCAGATCCGCTCGGTCGAGTTCGCCGGCAAGTACAAGGTCAAACTGCGCGTGCTCTCCAGCTTCGAGGAAGAAGGCAAGGAGACCAACGGCACGCTCATCACTTTCGAGGAAGACACCAAGATGGAACAACCGATCATTTCCGGCAT
>JAIESJ010000269.1 GCA_019746155.1 Burkholderiales bacterium | reverse complement strand
ATCGCGCGCAGAAGCGCGGTGGGCGCGGCAAGCAGGCGACGACGACGAAGGAAGATGATTTCGTCGACAATCTGTTTATCGCCAACACTCACGACTACATCCTGTGCTTCTCCGACCGCGGGCGCGTCTACTGGATCAAGGTTTATTCGGTGCCGCAGGGCAGCCGGTCTTCGCGCGGCAAGCCCATCGTCAATCTGGTGCCGTTGATGGAGCACGAAAAGATCACCGCCATCCTGCCGGTGAAGGAATTCGACGAGGACCACTTCATATTCATGTGCACCGCCAACGGCACGGTCAAGAAGACCCCGCTGTCGGCGTTTTCCCGCCCCATGTCCAAGGGCATCATCGCGGTCAAGCTGGACGACGGCGACTACCTGATCGGCGTGGCGCTGACCGACGGCAAGCAGGATATCATGCTGTTTTCCGACGGCGGCAAAGCGGTGCGCTTTGCGGAATCGGAAGTGCGCGTGATGGGGCGCAATGCCGCCGGCGTGCGCGGCATGAAGCTGGCGAAGGGGCAGCACGTGATTTCGCTGCTTACCGCGAGCGACGAGAAGCTGTCGGTGCTGACCGCCACGGAGAACGGCTATGGCAAGCGCACGCCGATCACGGAATACACGCGCCACGGCCGCGGCACCCAGGGCATGATTGCGATCCAGTGCAGCGAGCGCAATGGCCGGCTGCTGGCGGCGCGGCTGGTGAACAAGGACGACGAAATCATGCTGATCACCACCGGCGGCGTGCTGATCCGCACGCGGGTTTCCGAAATCCGCGACATGGGCCGTTCGACCCAGGGCGTGAGACTCATCAATCTCGATGAAGGCGAAAAACTCGCCGGGCTCGAGCGGATCGTCGAGGCGGATGATGATGAAGATGAGACGTGAGTCACGAGGACGTTTGATGGCACGGGTATTCAATTTCAGCGCGGGGCCGGCGGTGCTGCCGGAGCCGGTGCTCAGGCAAGCCGCCGAGGAAATGCTGGACTGGCACGGCAGCGGCATGTCGGTGATGGAAATGAGTCACCGCGGCAAGGAGTTCATTGCCATTCATGCCCGGGCCGAGGCCGACCTGCGCGAGCTGCTCGCCATTCCGAAGAACTACAAGGTGCTGTTCCTGCAGGGCGGCGCGGCGGGCCAGTTCGCCATCGTGCCGATGAACCTGCTGCGCGGCAAAACCGGCGCCGATTACGTCAACACCGGACAGTGGTCGAAGAAGGCGATCGGCGAGGCCAGGCGCTACTGCAAGGTCAACGTTGCGGCGAGCTCGGAGGATGCGAACTTCACCTATGCCCCGAGGCAGGACCAATGGAAGCTCGACCCCAACGCCGCTTACGTGCATATCACGTCGAACGAGACCATCGGCGGCGTGGAGTTCCACTGGATTCCGGAGACCGGGAACGTGCCGCTGGTCGCCGACGCGTCTTCGCACATTCTGTCGCGCCCCATGGATGTGAGCCGCTACGGCCTGATTTACGCCGGCGCGCAGAAGAACATCGGCCCGGCGGGGCTCACCATCGTCATCGTGCGCGAAGACCTGATCGGCCAGGCCATGCCCGTCACTCCGGACGTGTTCAACTACAAGGTGCAGGCGGAAGCGGATTCCATGATCAACACGCCGCCCACCTACGCGATTTACATCGCCGGGCTGGTGTTCCAGTGGCTGAAAAAACTCGGCGGGCTGAACAAAATGGAGGAAATCAACGTCGCCAAGGCCGCGCTCGTCTACGATTACCTCGACCAGACCGAGTTCTACCATTCGCCGGTGGCGAGAGAGGACCGCTCGCGCATGAACATCCCGTTCACGCTGCGCAATCCGGCGCTCGACGAGGCGTTCCTCAAGCAGGCCAAGGAACACGGCCTGGCCCAGTTGAAGGGCCACCGCTCGGTAGGCGGCATGCGTGCTTCGCTCTACAACGCGATGCCGCCGGAAGGCGTCAAGGCGCTGGTTGAATTCATGCGCGA
This sequence comes from Burkholderiales bacterium, assembly GCA_019746155.1. Classification (GTDB taxonomy): domain Bacteria; phylum Pseudomonadota; class Gammaproteobacteria; order Burkholderiales; family SG8-41; genus CAKKQX01. Next base: position 4,028 of record JAIESJ010000269.1, on the reverse strand, counting down.
GTTTGAAAGGAAAAATGGCTGAACCGTATCGCATCCTGACGCTGAACCAGATCTCGAGCGTCGGACTCAAGCGGTTGCCCGCCGCGCGCTATACCGTCGGCGGTGAAATCGACAAGCCCGATGCCATCCTGGTGCGCTCGCAGGACATGCACGAGATGGACATCCCGGCCAGCGTCAAGGCGATCGGCCGCGCCGGCGCCGGCACCAACAACATCCCGGTGGCAAAAATGAGCCGGCGCGGCGTGCCGGTATTCAACGCGCCGGGGGCGAACGCCAACGCGGTCAAGGAGCTGGTGATCGCCGGGCTGTTGCTGGCGGCGCGCAATCTGGTTCCGGCGTTGCGATTCGTCGACGGGCTCAAGGGCGACGACAAGGCGCTGCACAAGCTGGTGGAAGACGGCAAAAAACAGTTCTCCGGCATCGAGCTGCCGCGGCACACCATTGGCGTGGTGGGTCTGGGCAAGATCGGCAGCCTGGTTGCGGATGCGGCGATCAAGCTTGGCATGAACGTGCTGGGCTACGATCCCGAAATCACCGTCGACGCGGCGTGGAGCCTGCCCTCCCGGGTCAGGAAAGCGCACAGCATAGAAGAAGTGCTCAAGGGCAGCGATTTCGTGACCCTGCACGTGCCGCTGCTCGAGGTGACGCGCAACATGATCAACGCCGAGCGCATCAAGGTCATGAGACACGGTGCCATCCTGCTCAACTTTTCGCGCGACGGCATCGTCGACAACGATGCCGTGCTCGAGGGGCTCAATTCGAAACGGCTCAAATACTATGTCTGCGATTTTCCGGCGCGGAAGATGCTCGGTCATCCGCACGTGGCGGCGCTGCCGCACCTGGGCGCATCCACGCGCGAGGCGGAGGAAAACTGTGCGGTGATGGTGGTCGACCAGGTGCGCGATTTCCTGGAGAACGGTAATATCCTCAATGCCGTCAATTTTCCTGATGTGGTGATGAGCCGCGAATCGCCGTTCCGCGTCGGCATCGCCAATGCCAACGTGCCGAACATGGTGGGACAGATTTCGACGGCGATGGCGAAGGCCGGGCTCAATATCCACAACATGCTCAACAAGTCGAAAGGAGAGATGGCCTACACCCTGGTCGACGTCGACAGCGCGGTGCCGGCCGACCTGATCGCCGATCTCTCTGGAATAGAGGGCGTGCTCTCCGTGCGTTATTTGCCGCTGGAAAACCAGTGATTGAGTGATTCGGTGATTAAGCGATGGAAAAGGTCCGCAACCCCGCATTACTGAATTACTCAATTACTTGATCACTCAATCACTGCCATGAGCGACAAGCTGAAAGATATCCGCAGCCGGATCGACGTGCTCGACGAACGGCTGGTGAAGCTGCTTTCCGCGCGGGCCAGGTTCGCGCAGCGTATCGGCAGTATCAAGCGGGGTGCAATTTACCGCCCCGAGCGCGAAGCGCAGGTGTTGCGCCGCATCGCGCAACTGAACCGCGGCCCCTTGCCCGACGGCGCGCTTGCCCGCGTGTTCACCGAGGTCATGTCGGCGTGCCGCGCGCTCGAGGATTCGCTGACCGTGGCCTATCTCGGGCCGCAGGGCACCTTCAGCCAGGAGGCGGCGCTCAAGCACTTCGGGGGCGGCGCGCCGGCGGTGCCGTGCGCGTCCATCGATGAGGTGTTCCGCCAGGTCGAAACCGGCGCCGTGGGCTATGGCGTGGTACCGGTCGAGAATTCGACCGAAGGCGCGATCGGCCGCACCCTCGACCTGCTGCTCACGACCCCGGCCAAGGTATGCGGCGAGGTGATGCTGCCGGTGCGGCAGTGCCTGCTGGGCAAGGCGAAAAAGCGTGCCGACATCCGCAAGGTCTATTCGCACACCCAAAGCCTCGCGCAATGCCAGCAATGGCTGGCGCGCAATCTGCCGCACGCCGAAAGAATCGCCGTGATCAGCAATGCCGAAGCGGCGCAGCTTGCGGCCAGAGACCGTCGTACCGCGGCAATTGCTAGCAAGACCGCGGCGGCGCTCTACGGGCTCAGCCTGCTCGCGCGCAACATCGAGGACGAGCCCAGGAACACCACGCGCTTCCTGGTGATCGCCGGGCACGACGCAGCGCCCTCCGGCAAGGACAAGACTTCGCTGATACTCTCTACCCGCAACGTGCCGGGGGCGATCCACGACCTGCTCGAGCCGCTGGCGGCCAACCAGGTGAGCATGACCCGGCTCGAATCGCGGCCCGCGCGCACCGGTTTGTGGGAATACGTGTTCTATATCGATATCGAGGGACATCAGCAAAATCCCAATGTGGCGAAAGCGCTCGCCGAACTTGAGCAGAAGGCATCGTTCCTCAAAAATCTTGGTTCGTATCCGGCGGCGGTGACGTGAAACCGTGAGCGGTAAGCGAAAGTCTTTATCTGTTGTTCGTCGCTCACCGTTTACCGTTTACTGCGTACCCAAAACATGAACATCTGCGATCTCTCTCCTTCGTACATCCGCGCCATTGCGCCTTATCAGCCCGGCAAGCCGATCTCCGAGCTGGCGCGCGAAATGGGCCTGGCCGAAGCCGATATCATCAAGCTTGCCTCGAACGAGAATCCGCTGGGCGTGAGCCCGTTCGCGCAGCGCGCGATCAAGAGCGTGCTCGACGGCCTCGCGCGCTATCCCGACGGCAACGGTTTTGAACTCAAGCAGGCGCTCGCCCGGCGTTACGGTGTGGCGCCGGAGCAAATCGTGCTCGGTAACGGCTCGAATGACGTGCTGGAACTCGCAGCGCGGGTGTTTCTGACGCCACAGGCGAGCGCGGTTTATTCCCGGCATGCATTTGCGGTTTATCCGCTGGCGGTGCAGGCCATCGGTGCCACGGGCATCGAAGTTCCGGCGCGGAATTTCGGTCACGATCTCGAAGCGATGCTGCGCGCGGTGAGGCCCGATACGCGGCTGGTGTTCATCGCCAATCCCAACAATCCGACCGGCACGCTGGTGGCGCCGGCCGAGCTCGAGACCTTCATTGCCGCGCTGCCCGAACATGTGCTTCTGGTGCTGGACGAAGCTTATAACGAGTATCTCGCACCGGAACTTGTGGCCGACAGCATGGGATGGCTGAAGAGATTTCCTAACCTTTTGATTACAAGAACATTTTCTAAGGTGTATGGGCTGGCCGGCTTGCGCGTGGGCTACGCCCTGGGCGCGCCGGGCGTAGCCGATCTCATGAACCGCGTGCGCCAACCTTTTAACGTCAACAGCATTTCGCTGGCGGCGGCAGCGGCGGCGCTCGACGACGCGGATTTCGTGCGCCGGAGTTTCGAACTCAATCGTACTGGCATGGCGCAGATCACGACAGAGTTCCGGCGGCTCGGCATCGAATACATCCCGTCCTTCGGCAATTTCGTGAGTTTCAAGGTGAAGGATGCGCGCGGGGTATATCAAAAATTACTTCAGGCGGGCGTCATCGTGCGGCCGATAGCCAGCTATGGCATGCCGGACCACTTGCGCGTGTCCATCGGGCTCGAATCGGAAAACGCCCGCTTCCTCGACAGCCTGAAGCGGGCTATCGAGTCTGAAGTCTAAGGTTCCAGGTTTAATGTTATTTTTTAACAACCTTAGACCTTAAACTGGTGTTGCTCATGCCCGCTAAGCTCAAAATCGGCAAGCTGGTGGTGATCGGCGTCGGCCTCATCGGCGGCTCGTTTGCGGCTGCGCTGAAAAAAGCGAAAGCGGTGAAGCATGTGGTCGGCGTCGGGCGCAGCCGCAAGAATCTCGCTGCCGCGCTCAGGCGGCGCATCATCGACGAAGCGAGCACCGACGCAGCACGCGCGGTGGCGGATGCCGATCTGGTGCTGCTCGCGATGCCGGTAGGCCAGATGGCGGAAGTCATGGCACGCATCGCGCCGCATCTGCCGCAGCACGCCGTCGTCACCGACGGCGGCAGCACCAAGCAGGATGTCATCGCTGATGCGCACCGTTTCCTTGGCGTGCATTTCCCGCGCTTTGTCCCGGCGCACCCCATTGCCGGCGCCGAAAAAAGCGGTGCGGCGGCGGCGCTACCCGATCTTTACCGCG
>JAIESJ010000066.1 GCA_019746155.1 Burkholderiales bacterium | reverse complement strand
AGCGCATGCAGCGGCTCGATTATCTCTCCCGGCGGCTCACGCATCCGGGCGAACGCATCAGAAACCAGGCGCAGCACCTGCAGCACCTGGCGAGTCGTCTGCGCGGCGCGTGGCGGCGGGAATGGGAAGGCGGCTCCTGGCGGATGCGCGAGCTGGCGCGGCGCTTCGGCGCCGCGCGGCCGGATCTGGAGTCGCTAGCCAGAACCAGAGATGATCTGGCGCGGCGGCTGCGCGAGGCGGCACACGACCGGCTGAAGACCGCAACCACGCAACTCAAAGGGCTCGAATCCCATCTCAAGCACCTCAATCCGCGGCTCGTGCTGGAGCGCGGCTACAGCATCACCGAGAGCGCCGACGGTAAAATCGTGCGCGACAGCTCCATGCTTGTTATCGAAGAGGACATCAAGATCACGCTGGCCAAAGGATGGGTTGGCGCCCAAGTCAAGCGCAAGGGCTGAAAACGGAAATGGGTGCGTGCGCAGAAAAGATCATGGAAACCAATAAAGGGAGAAGGTGAGGCGTTATGAATTACAGTGAACAACGTAAAAGACTGCGTGCGGTGCTGGCCGGATCGAAGTGCCTGTCGCCGGCGAGCGTGTTCGATCCGCTGTCGGCGCGCGTGGCGGAAGCCGCCGGCTACGAAATCGGCATGCTGGCGGGCTCGGTGGCGTCGAACACAACGCTGGCGGCACCTGACCTGATCGTGCTGACGCTGACCGAATTCGCCGGGCAGATCCGGCGCATCATGCGCGCGAGCAGGCTCTCCCTGATCGTCGATGCCGACCACGGCTACGGCAACGCGCTCAACGTGATGCGCGCCATAGAAGAACTCGAACACGCTGGCGTGTCGGCCCTGAGCATCGAAGACACGGCGCTGCCGATACGCTTCGGGCAGCCCGAAGGCACGGACGAGCTGATAGCGGTCGAGGAAATGGTAGGCAAGCTGCGCGCCGCGGTGAAAGCGCGCCAGGATCCCGCGCTCATCATTGCCGGCCGCACGGCGGCATTGAAAGTGGAGGGAACCGCAGGCGCCGTGGCGCGGGCGAAAGCTTACGCCGCGACCGGCGTCGATGCCATTTTCATCATCGGCGTCGAATCACTCGACCAGGTCAAGGCGGTACACGAAGCCGCGAAGCTTCCCGTCATCGTCGGCTCGGCGCCGGCTTCGCTCAAGCGCGAGGACCTGGCGGCGCGCGGCGTCCGCATCCTGTTGCAGGGACACCAGCCGGTTGCGGCGGCGGTCAAGGCGCTGCACGAAACCTATATCCATCTTTTCAACGGCGGCGCTCCCGCCGATCTCAAGTCGAGAATTGCTTCGCCGCAGGAAATGGAGCGCCTCGTTAACGCTGACACCTACCGCCAGTGGCAGCGTGATTATCTGCACTGACTCTCCGGTCAGACCATGGGATTGCCTTCTTCCCACATGACATCGCACTCCTTCCGGGCCGCCGCGGTGAGGAGTTGAATCAGTGGGTAGGCCCGCTGACTGAGTTTCACGGAGGGGGGAGCGTCTCGGTCCTCGTCGTCCGTTCGCGTGCGGTGGCTCACCTTTTCTTCGGCCTCGACCGCGGCAAGTTCCCGTTCGAGGCGTGCCAGCGCGGCGGGAATATCGGCGGCGAGCAGGGCGCCGGGCACTGTGCCGCTATGCCCCATCATCTTCAGCAGCCTTACCGCCACATCACCAAACATGGTGAGGCTGCCCCATGCTTTACTTTGAAATGTGACGAGCATCGCGATGCTCTCCTGTAGGCTGCTGATCTGATTACTTATTTTTCCCGGTGACGGATGATGATCCCAGCGCCGCTTGCAGAAAAACCAGGACTTGTTCCGCGACGTCCTCCGCCAGGCAATCGAATTCGGTCACGTCTTTCATGGCGCGCAGCCAGGTGAGCTGGCGTTTCGCAAGCTGGCGCGTCGCCGCCACGCCTTTGTCGCGCAGTCCGGCGAGCCCGAATTCCCCATCAAGGTACTGCCACACCTGGCGGTAGCCCACGCAGCGCATCGACGGCATGGTGAGTTCAAGCGCATACCGCTTGCGTAATTCCCTCAACTCTCCGATCAGTCCCAGTTCCAGCATGTCTTCAAAGCGCCGGGCGATGCGCTCGTGCAGCACTTCGCGCACACTTGGCACCAGCGCGATCTTGAGCGGCGTGTACGGGAAGTAGACGTATTTCGGCTTCTTGTGGAAATCCGACAGCGGCTTGTTGGTGAGGTAGTAGACTTCCAGCGCGCGCTGGATGCGCTGGGCATCGTTGGGTTTCAACCGCGCCGCGGTTTCCGGGTCGACGCGGGAGAGTTCCGCATGCAGTCCCGGCCAGCCGGACGTTTCGGCCATGGTGTCGATGATGAGCCGCATGGCAGGATCGGCCTCGGGCAGGTCGCTCAAGCCCTCGACCAGCGCCCGGAAATAGAGCATGGTGCCGCCCACCAGCAGCGGAATGCGGCCGCGCTCGGTGATCTCGCGCATGAGCGTCAGCGCATCGTCGCGGAAGCGCGCTGCGGAATAGGACTCGTGCGGCTCGATAATGTCGATCAGGTGATGCGGCGTGCGCTTCAGGAATTCAGCCCCCGGCTTGGCGGTGCCGATGTTCATGTCCTTGTAAATCTGCGCCGAATCGACGCTGATGATCTCGCACGGCAGTTTCTCGACGATCGCTGCCGCGACCGCTGTTTTCCCGCTAGCGGTGGGCCCCATCAGCAGAATGGCCGGCGGCGGTTTTGCCGGGTTTCTGGTTTCCGGTTTCAAGTTTGAAGCCTCATTTCCCTCTCATGAACAGCTTATCGAGTTCGGCAATCGAGATCTGGTGCCAGGTCGGCCGGCCGTGGTTGCATTGCCCCGAGCGTTCGGTGGCTTCCATCTCGCGCAGCAGCGCGTTCATCTCCGGCACGGTGAGCCTGCGGTTGGCGCGCACCGCGGCATGGCAGGCCATGGTCGAGAGCAATTCGTTCCGGCGTTCGGTCAGCACCCGGCTCGCGCCGAATTCGCGCACTTCCGCCAGCACGTCGCGCGCAAGTTCGCACGCGTCGGCGTCGGCGAGCATGGCCGGGATGCCGCGCACCACCAGCATCGTCGGCGAGGCGGGGGCGATGTCGAAACCGATCCGGCGCAGCACGTCCTGATTTTCCTCCACGGTTGCGATATCCAGCGCTGCGGCGGAAAACGTCGCCGGCACCAGCAGCGGCTGCATCGGGATGTCGCGCCGATCGAGCGCCTGCTTGAGCTTTTCGTACATGATGCGCTCATGCGCGGCGTGCATGTCGACGATGACCAGGCCCTGTTCATTCTGCGCCAGGACGTAGATGCCCGAGAGCTGCGCCAGCGCAAAGCCGAGCGGTGGCGATGGCGATGCCGGAACCGCGGATTGCTGCAGCGGCGGTGTTGCGGGACGTTGTCCGAACAACGTTTCGTAGAACCTCGCCGGTTGCGCCACGCCCAGCGCCATGCTGTTCTGGCGGAAGTGGCCGGCGGGCACCTGTGGCGTCGCGGGGCTCGGGGAAACACCGGTGGCTTCAGCGGCAGTCGTGGTGCCGGCGACGGTCCGCGACAGCGCCTTGTTGAGCGCGTGGAAAATGAACTGGTGCACGCCGCGCGCATCGCGGAAGCGCACTTCGATCTTGGTCGGATGCACGTTGACATCGACCTGCGCCGGGTCGATCTCGATAAACAGCACGAACGCCGCATGGCGCTCGTGATGCAGCACGTCCTGGTAGGCCTGGCGGATGGCGTGCGCGATGAGCTTGTCGCGCACGAAGCGACCGTTGACGAAGACATACTGGGCTTCGCGCGTGGCGCGCGAATGCGCCGGTAACCCGGCGCAGCCATGGAGCCTCAGGCCCGCGCTGTGCTCGTCGAGCGTGATGACGGCGGCACGGAAGTCTTCGCCCAGCAGCGCCGCGAGGCGCTCCTGCAGCTCCTGCGCCCCGAGGTGCCAGCGCACGCGCCCATTGTGCTGCAGCGAGAAGCCGACGTCGCTGCGCGAGAGCGCGGTGCGCTTGAAGATTTCCTCGCAATGCGCGTATTCGGTGGCTTCGGACTTGAGGAACTTGCGGCGTGCCGGCGTGTTGAAATACAGGTCGCGCACCTCGATGCTGGTGCCGGCATCGAGCGAGGCGGGAGCGACGGCGGAAAGTTCCCGGCCGCTGGCGGAGAGGGTCCAGGCATGGCGCTCGCCGGCGCGGCGGCTGGTGAGCGTCAGGCTGGAGACGGCGGCGATGCTCGCCAGCGCCTCGCCGCGGAAGCCCAGGCTCGTCACGCGCTCGAGATCGGCGAGCGAGGCGATCTTGCTGGTGGCGTGGCGCGCCAGCGCCAGCGGCAGATCGTCGCGACCGATGCCGCAGCCATCGTCGGTGATCCTGATGAGCCGGGTGCCGCCGGCCGCGAGCTGGACCGCGATGGCGCGCGCGCCGGCGTCGATGCTGTTTTCGAGCAGTTCCTTGAGCGCTGAAGCCGGGCGATCCACGACTTCACCGGCGGCGATCTGGTTGATCAGCAAATCGGACAGGACGCGTATGGCAGGCATGCCCAATTATACTGGGTAGCCGCGCCGCGACGGTGAATACGCCGGTTTCAGGGCGCGCGTTGTGGCCAGCGGACGCTACATGCCTGATAATCCCGGCCTGAGGATGGCGGACGCAGGCACGTCCGCTCCCCGATTCGATGCCGTCAGCAAGTCAGTATGACCAAGAAAGGAAAAAGCAATGAGCGCCATTCCAAACCACGCCAAGTGCCGCCTTGCCGCGGGGGAATTGTCACTGGGCCTGGGCTTGCGCCAGGCCCGTACCGTCGATACCGCGATGATCGCCAGGAGCTGCGACTTCGACTGGCTCTTCATCGACATGGAACATAGCGCAATGGACGTCGATACCGCCGCGCAGATCGCGGTCGCGGCGCTGGGAGCGGGCATCACGCCGCTCGTCAGGGTGCCCGGCCGCGAGCATCATCACGCGACGCGCCTGCTCGACGCCGGTGCCCAGGGCATCGTCGTGCCCCACGTCGATACAGTTGAGGAGGCGGAGCGCGTCGTTTCCTATTGCAAATACCCGCCGCTCGGGCATCGGTCGGTGGCGGGCGCGCAACCACAGCTCGGCTTTCGCGCCGCGCCGGTGGCCGAGGCGACGCGCCTGGTCAACGAAGAGGTGCTGGTAGTGGTGATGCTGGAGACGCCGCAGGCGATTGCCAACGCCGATGCTATCGCCGCGGTGAAGGGCGTCGACGTGCTGCTGATCGGCACCAATGACCTGTGCGCCGAGATGGGCATTCCGGGGCAGTTCACCGATGCCAGGGTGGAGGCGGCCTACGAGACTGTGATCGCGGCGTGCGGCAGGCACGGCAAGCACCCCGGCATGGGCGGGGTCTACGAGCCGGCGCTGCTGCAGAAATACATCGGCATGGGGATGCGCTTCATCCTGAGCGGTTCTGATCTTTCATTCATGATGGCGGGGGCGCGCGAGCGCACCGGTTTCCTGCGCGCGCTGAAAATCCAGTGAAACCGCAGGTGAATTCTTTTCTCTTCTCAATACCCCCTTGAGGAATACTTGACGGGTGCCTTGAGGAGTACGCCGATCGGGAAACGGCAATATTTGATCCGGGTCAAAAGGCGAGCCGGGATTTTTCCTTTATAATGCCGCCTGTCTGTGCCGCGCCAGCGGCCATCAAGAGCTCTTGGCAGGGAGAACAACACAATGAAGCTCGGCATTCCGGCGGAAACGCGGCCCGCTGAAACGCGTGTCGCGGCAACGCCCGAAACGGTAAAAAAACTCACCGCTTCCGGTCATCACACCGTCTTCGTTCAATCCGGCGCCGGCGCCGGAGCGAGCATTCCCGACGAGCATTACACGGTGGCCGGCGCGACCATCGTTGGCACCGCGGCCGAGATCTACAGCCAGGCCGAGATCGTGCTCAAGGTGCGCGGCCCCGATGCGCAGGAGCTGGCGCAGATGCGTTCCGGCCAGATCCTGATCGGCCTGCTCAATCCCCAT
>JAIESJ010000250.1 GCA_019746155.1 Burkholderiales bacterium | reverse complement strand
GCGAGGTAAACGCCATCAGCAGCGTATAGCCATCGGGGGGCGCCTTGGCAACAATTTCGCTGCCGATGATCCCGCCCGCGCCCGGCCGGTTGTCAACCTGCACCATCTGCCCCCATGACTCGTACAGCTTCTGCGCGATCATGCGGCTCAGGATATCGGCAGCGCCGCCGGGCGCTATCGGTGCGACGATGCGGACCGTGCGGCTCGGATAGTTCTGCGCCTGCGCAGCGGAAAGCGCGCAAGCCATCGCAATCAGCACCACCACCGCTCGTTTCATTTTTCGCAGATCATTCGCCGGTTTTCCTAGGCGCAGTATTGTAGCGCCCGCAGATGGTTGTGCGGGTGTGAAATCCACGCTGCGCGCTAGAATACGGGTTTTCCCTCAGGCGAGAACCCACATGTCAAAACTGTTTGACGACGAACTGAACGAAGCGATGCAGCAGTTGTTCGATGAAACCATCGAGGCCATCCAGCTTGCCAAGGTCAGCCCCGATCTCGATGACCTTTCCGCGACTTTTGCCGTTGCATTCCTGAAGCTGGGACTCGCCACCGGCTTCGTCGAGCAAAAACACCCCGGCTTCGCCAGGGACGTGGAGGACAAGCGCCAGCGCGTGATTGCGGCGCTGACGCAAAAGCACTGACTCTACAACCGCCGATGAATCCTTTTTAATTGTCGAACTCGGCGGCAACGCTGGCTGGCTCGGCAGTGGCAGCGCAATCGGCACCAGCCCACAGCGAAATCATAACTTGTTGTTTTAATTTATATTTTATAAAGTGCGCGGCCGTCGCAGCGCCGCTTCCACTATGCCACGGATCAGTTCCGGATATTTGACGCCGGCAAAACACTGGTCATGGCCGAAGGTATGCGGCGTGAGGTCGGGATTGGGATTGGCTTCCAGGAACACCAGCTCGTTGCCGGGCGTCAGCCGGTAGTCGAGGCGGGCGTAATCGCGCAGCTTCAGTGCATGGAAAATGCGCCGGCTCGTCCGCCGGATCGTCTCAATCAACTTGTCGTCCAGTTCGGCGCGCCGGAAGCTGACTTTCCATCGGTGCTGGTAAGGCTTGTCATGTTTGACACGGTAGGTCGCGATACGCGGCGCTGACAAACTCGTGTCGCCAACCACAAGCTCAATCGGAGGCAGCACCCGCGGTTCGTTGCCCAGCAGCCCCACAAACAGGTCGCGCCCCTCGATGAATTCCTCACACAGCAGCGGCTCGCGGGTACTCGTGCGCACGGCGCGCACCTGGCGTTGCAGCCCGCGTTCGCTCTTCACCACGGACTTGCCGGCGATCTGCTCCGAACCGTCGCCGAATTGCGGCTTGACGATCAGGGGAAACGGCAGGCCCGGGTTGCGGACCGTGTCGCGGCCGTTCAGCACGAAATGACGCGGCACGGCGATGCCCAGAGCGGACACGATGTGTTTCGACAGCGCCTTGTCGCGACAGATCTGCAGACCCGCCGGTCCGGTGCCGGTGTACCTGAGCTTCATGATATCGAGCAGGCCGGCGATCGCATGATCGAGCCGGCGGTCGCCGTCGACCCACTCGGTCACATTGAACACGACGCGGGGTTTGAGCGAACGCAAGGTCTCGATGGTAGCGGTCACGTCCGGATCGAACGGCACCACGGCAACACGCTCATGCTGTGCACGCAGGCACCTGAGAATATGCGCTTCCATCCCCCCACGCTCGAGGATGAACCGTTCCGTTCCCGAGGGTGCTCCGGTCTCCTCGTCGACCAGAAGCGCGACGTCGCATCGTCCACTGCCTGATTTTTTTGACGGCATGGGTGAATTCTACTGCATGACGCAACAAGATAGGCTGCAACGGATCCGGCAGGTCGTAGAGCTGCGTCTGGCCTGCGGCGTGCATCAACTCCCTGATTTCGCCTATGCGCTTCTTGCCGCACCCTCCAGCAACGCCTGTTTTACCCGCTCCGGCAACAGCGGCTGCTGGCGCAGGCGCACGCCGGTCAACTGGAACACCGCATTGGCGATTGCGGTCGGCACCAGTGGCGTGGCCATCTGGCCGGCGCCCGTCGGATGATTCGGTGTCTGGATAAGCTTGATGTGAATCTCGGGCAGGTCGCGCATGCGCGGAACTTGATAGTCGTAGAAATTCGACTGTTGCACGGCGCCGTTGTCGATCGTGATGCGCTCCATGAGGGCAAGGCCGAGCCCGTAAACGATCGAGCTTTCGGTCTGCGCGACCACATTGTCCGGCTGCACCGCGACACCGGCATCAATAGCGCACCAGAAATGATGCACCTTGATCGCGCCGGTCTGCCGGTCGACCGAGACTTCGGCAACCCCCGCCAGCTGCGTGCCCGAGTAGTCGAGGTAGGCCAGACCGAGGCCGCGCCCGGGACGCTTCCTGCTCCAGTCAGCCATCCGGGCGACTTCCTCAACCACATGCCGGGCGCGCGGCGCGTTCTTGAGCAGTTGCAACCGGAACTGCACCGGGTCCATGCCGCGCTTGACCGCGAGCTCGTCGATAAAAACTTCGGTTGCAAAGCTGTTCTGGCCCACGCCGATGGCACGCAGCGGCGCGGTGCGCATCCCCGTATCCTCCTGCAAGCCTTCGCTCATCCGGTCCGGGATATCGTAAGTCGGCAGTTCGGTCCCGCGCATGGCGATGTTGTCCCTGCCCTTGGCCGTCTTGAATCGCACCGGGTCCATGAACGCGAGCACGCGGTCGCAGACCACGCGGTGATGCCAGGCGATGATCTTCCCGGATTCGTCGAGGCCCGCGCGGATGCGGTTGACGTAGAGCGGACGGAAGCGTCCGCTGTGTACGTCGTCCTCGCGTGTCCACATCACCTTGACGGGACGGCCTGCCGCCTTCGACATCAGCGCCGAGTCCACGATGAACTCCACGTCGCGGTTGCCACGGCGCCCGAAACCGCCGCCCAGCAGCATGCCGTTGAATTTGACGTGGTTCTCCGGAATGCCCAGTGCTTTGGCCACCGCGGTGACCGCAATCGTCTGGCTCTGGCTGCCGCACCAGATCTCCACCGCGTTCCCTGCGGGAGCAACGGCTGCGACCGAGTTGAGCGGCTCCATCTGGGCGTGGTAGGCGTAGTCGGCGCGGTATTCGCCTTCGAACACCGTGACCGCCTTCTTCATCGCAGCGAGCGGATCACCCTTGACTTCCCACGCCACGCCCTTGCGTTGCAGGTCTTTCGCTGCCGCCGCGAACATCTCGTAACCCTTCTCGTTCGAGAAACCCCAGCCCCTGGCGCTGCGGCTCCAGGTGACTTTGAGGGCGTTCTTGGCCTTGAACGCCGCCCACGGCGTATCGGCGAGCACGCCTACGCCGTACTTGAGCGGTACGATTTTCATGACGCCCTCAACGGCGCGCGCCGCCGTGTCATCGATCTTGTCCGGCGCCGCACCTTCCATGGGCTCGCGCAAAATAGCACCGTAGATCATGCCCGGCACCTGCACGTCGATGCTGTACTGGGCCGTGCCGTTCACCTTGCCCGGCACGTCAACGCGCCTCACGTCTTTGCCGATGAGCCGGAACTGCGCCTTGGACACGGGCTCGACCACCACCTGCGGTGCCGTCTCCGGAATCGTGGCAAAGGCCGCGATTTCCCCGTAGGTCAGCCGCCGCCCCGACTTCTGGTGCGCCACCACGCTCGGTTCGGTGGTGAGTTCCGCGAGCGGCACGCCCCAGTGGCGCGCGGCGTTGTCCATCAGTACCCAGCGCACCTGCGCACCGAATTGGCGCAGGTTGTTGAAGTAACCCGTCACCGATGCGCTGCCCGCAGTGTACTGGAGCCCCCCAAATAAGGGATTACCGTAGATCTTGTCATTGGGTGGCGCCGGCACGATCCTGACTTGGGCCCAATCAGCATCCATCTCATCGGCAAGAATGAGCGGCAGCGAGGTCAGCGATCCCTGGCCCATTTCGGCGGCGGGCGACATGATGGCGACGGTGCCGTCGGTGGAAAGGGTGACCCAAGGGCTCATGACGATCTGCTTCGCCGCTGCGGCCCGCGCCTCTCCGGCCGCCAGCTTGAGAATCGGCGGGACACCAACCACCACGCCAAACGAGAATCCCGCCGCACCCACCATAAAACGGCGCCGGCTTGGCATGGAAACTCCGGTCATGACCGCCACCTCGGTTACCGTGCTCGTGATGTTGCGTTCGTCGCGTCGGCGGCCGGCGGTATTCGCTTTGCTGCCGATCCCCCTGCGGGGGCCCCTCGTCAGGTAGCTCATACCGCCCCCTCCTTCGCCGCGCGCTCGATGGCACGGGCGATCCTGACATAAGTGCCGCAACGGCAGAGGTTCGATTGCATATAATCGAGGATCTCCTGCCGGCTCGGCTGCGGATTTTCCTTGAGCAGCCCCGCTGCGCGCATGATTTGCCCCGACTGGCAATAGCCGCACTGCGGCACCTGCTCCGCGATCCACGCTTTTTGCAATGGATGACTCGAATCGGGCGACAGGCCCTCGATGGTGGTGACACTGCGGCCTTCAAGGTCCTTGATCGGATTCAGGCACGCGTAATTGGGCTTGCCGTCGATGTGCACGGTGCACGCGCCGCATTGCCCGACGCCGCAGCCGTACTTGGTGCCGGTAAGTTTGAGATGCTCGCGTAGCACCCACAACAGCGGCGTGTCGGGAAGTGCGCTGACGGTGTGACGCTTGCCGTTGACGGTGAGCGTCGTGGTGATCATTTGACCCATGTGCCCCCTCCATCGTGAATTCATGCTTTATGCATTCATTCTAGCGCAATCCCGCAAGCGTTGCGCTGAAAGAAGAATCAGACGGGGCTTAAGACCGGCAGCCGGGCATCTTGACGGTCAGGCCCCCGTTACCCCACCCTGTGCACAGCAAAGGGTGGGAGGAATGCCTGCCGGTCAACCGACCGGGATTATTGACACCCTTGCTAAGCGGCGCAGAATGCAGAACCTCGGCAATAACTCAATCGTCATCAACCCAGGAGGAGATCACAATGAAACGCCTGTCTGTCATCACTATGGGGCTGCTTGTTATCGCGTTCACCTTTTTCGGTTGCGCAAACCAGCCGTCGGGTCAATCCGACGCGGGATGGATTACGCTCCTGGACGGTTCGAACATGGGTGACTGGGACCGCGTCGGCGACGCCAATTGGAGACTGGTGGATGGCGCCGTTCAGGCCGACAAGAAAGTCGGCAAGGACAGCGCTTTTCTGGTCTCGAAGAACTCCTACACCGACTTTCAGATCCGGGCCGAGTTCTGGGTCGATTCCGACGCCAACAGCGGCATCTTCATCCGCTGTTCCGATCCTAAAAAAATCACCGCCGACAATGCCTACGAGGTGAATATCTTCGACAAACGCCCCGACCCGTCTTACGGCACGGGGGCCATCGTCAATGTGGCCAAGGTATCGCCCATGCCCAAAGCCGGTGGTCAATGGAACACCTATGAGATTACGGCTAGAGGCACGCAGCTTACCGTCACGCTCAATGGCATCCGCACCGTCGATATCCAGGACCGCAAGTTTGCTCGCGGGCCGATCGCGCTTCAGTATGCCGCGGGGGTCGTGAAGTTCCGCAAGGTGCAAATCAAACCGCTATAGCCCGCGCCGATCGCACCGCTTCCTGCGCAGACGCCCGGCTTGTCGGGCAGCGCAGGGGCACCCTTTAAAGCACCCGTCAAGTACCCATCGAGCGGGTATTGAAAAGAATCCTTTGCGTTCATGCTTTGGGGATTAGCCAGCGCGGAAAAATCCGCGCGGCGTGTTGTGCAGCTTCTCAAAACCGGTCCTGGTCACCCGGATGAGTTCACCGACCTGTACCCCGGCCCGCATTCCCTTTCCATCGTCTCGGGTGATGACGTTGGGCTGCACCACCACCGTCATGTTTTCCTCCAGCGTCATGTCCGGCAGCGGTCCGGCCGGACGGCTTTTCGCCCCCAGCACCGGCGGCCAGTAGCCGCCGCCGAAGCCGTG
>JAIESJ010000233.1 GCA_019746155.1 Burkholderiales bacterium | reverse complement strand
GCCGGCCTCGTCGATGAACAGATCGTCGGGCGTGCCGGGCCAGCCAAGCGCGAGCCCGCCGAGCGGCGTGTCGGGCTTCACCCCCTCGGGGCCCCTGGGGGTCTTCGCGAGCGGCGGAATGCCGCGCGGAAATGGCGCCTTGTGGCGGAAACCGCCGGGACGGTCGATGGTGCCGAGCAGCGACATCAGGATTGCCAGCGCGCGTATGGTCTGGAAACCGTTGGAATGCGCGGCCAAGCCGCGCATCGCATGAAACGCCACCGGATTGCCGGTCACCGACTCGTGCTCCTTGCCCCAGGAATCGGTCCAGGCAATCGGCAACTCGATTTTCTGGTCGCGCGCGGTGACACCCATTTCATGCGCCAGCCGGCGTATGGTCGCCGCCGGAATGCCGGTGATGTCCGCGGCCCACTCCGGCGTGTAATCCCTGACCCGGTCCATGAGGAGCTGGAATGCCGGCTTGACCGGCGTGCCGTCGGGCAGTTTGAACTCGCCCAGCAGATAAGGATCGGCATCCGGCGTATGGCTGGTCAGCGGCTGGTTGGTGTGGCGGTCCCACCACAGCTTGTAGCGCGGATATTCCGGGATCTCCTCCGTCTTGGTGCGGTCGAGCACCGGCAGGCCGTGATCGTCGGCTGCCGCATCCACGTTGATGAGATAGCCGGCATTGCTGTAGCGCGCGAGAAAGTCGCGGTCGTAGAGCCCGGTATGGATGATTTCGTGGCACAAGGCGAGCAGCAGCGCGCCGTCGGTGCCGGGACGGATAGGCACCCACTCGTCGGCAATCGCCGAATAGCCGGTGCGTACCGGATTCACCGAGATGAAGCGCCCGCCGTTTCTCTTGAATTTCGAAATGGCGATTTTGAGCGGATTGGAGTGATGGTCTTCCGCGGTACCGATCATCACGAACAGCTTGGCGCGCTCGAGGTCGGGCCCGCCGAATTCCCAGAACGAGCCGCCGATGGTGTAAATCATGCCGGCCGCCATGTTGACCGAACAGAAGCCGCCGTGCGCGGCATAGTTCGGCGTGCCGAACTGGCGCGCGAACAGGCCGGTCAGCGCCTGCATCTGATCGCGGCCGGTGAACAGCGCGAACTTCTTGGGATCGGTGGCGCGGATTTTCTTCAGACGCTCTTCCATCAGCGCGAACGCCTCGTCCCAGCCGATCGCCTCGAATTCCGCGGCGCCGCGCTCCGCACCCTGTCTGCGCCTGAGCGGCCGGGTCAGCCGCGCCGGCGAATACTGCTTCATGATGCCCGAGGCGCCCTTGGCACAGATCACGCCCTGGTTGAGCGGATGATCGGGATTGCCTTCGATATAGCGCACTTCGCCGTTCCTGAGCGTGACGCGGATGCCGCAGCGGCACGCGCACATGTAGCACGTGGTGTTTCTGGTTTCCACGCGTTCGGCGGGGATTTCAGGACGGAGTGCGGCGTCTGGCATGTCGAGTGAGCAAGCTTGGGCTGTGTGCATTCTACGCACAAGCCCCTGCGCCGGGATTCGAAATTACTTATACAGGCATAAGATGCCGGATACGGCGCGCATCATGGGAGCCGTATCATGACGTCAACGCGCGGCCGGCCTGGTATCGCGCAGCCGCAGCAGCTTGTAGATCTCGAACCACAACAAGCCAGCGGCCGCCGCGGCAAAGCACAGCAGCAGGTCGTTCGCCTGCAGCGCGGAAAACTTGAACAAACCGCGCAGGTAGGGCACATACAGCACGAGCGTCAGTCCGGCGATGGTGCCGACTATCACCCACCACAAGGCAGGATTGGGAAAACGCAGCGTGGTGAATATCGTGCGGCTGCGCGAGCGGTTGGCGAGTATCAGCCCGAGGTTGCCGAACACGATGGTGGCAAAAGCCATCGCGCGCGCCACAGCTTCGCCTGCACCCCGCTCCAGAACCCAGCCGTAAGTCAAGGCGACCATCAGCAGCATGCTCGCGCCCTGCAGCAGACTGAGCGCGACCGTGCCGAAATCGAACAGGTGCTCGCTCGACTTGCGCGGCGGGCGCTTCATCACTTCGTCATCGATCGGGTCGGCCTCGAACGCGATCGAGCATGCCGGGTCGATCACGAATTCAAAAAACACGATATGCACCGGGAAAAACACCACCGGCCAGCCGAACAGCAGCGGCATGAACGCCATGCCTGCAATCGGCACGTGCACCGCCAGCAGATACGACATCGCGTTACGGATGTTGCGATAAATGCGGCGGCCGAGCCGGACCGCGTGCACGATGGAGTCGAAATCGTCTTCGAGCAGCACCAGCGAGGCGGCCTCGCGCGCGACATCGGTGCCGCGCCCGCCCATTGCGATGCCGATGTGCGCCGCCTTGAGCGCCGGCGCGTCGTTGACGCCGTCGCCGGTCATCGCCACCACCTCGCCGTTGGCCTTGAAGGCCTCGACCAGGCGCAGCTTCTGCTCCGGCACAACACGGGCGAAAATGCTGACTTGTCCGATGCGCTCGCGCAGTTGCGCGTCGCTCATGTCCCGCAGCTGCGCGCCGGTAGCCACCTGGTCCGCAGGCGCCAAACCGATCTGGCGCGCGACGGCCTGCGCGGTGACGGGATAATCGCCGGTGATCATCACCACCCGGATCCCGGCGCTGTAGCATTGGCGCAAAGCCTCTGTCACGGTGGGGCGCACCGGATCGGCAAGGCCGATCAGCCCGATCCATTCGAACGCGAAATCCTGCGGGTTCCCGGGTAACTGTTCTCCGTCATGCGCCGCCTTGGCGACCGCGATCACGCGCAGTCCCTGTCCGGCCATGCGCACCATGGCGGCCTCAATCCCGGCCCACGCGCCGGGCTCGATCCCGCACAACTGGGCGACCGCCTCCGGAGCGCCCTTGGCTGCGACAACACAGGCAGCTTCGCCCGTGCGCCAGACATGGGTATGCGCGAGCAACTCCGGCGACAACGGATATTCCCTGACCAGCTTCCATGCGGCGTGACGCGCGCGGCGCTGCGGCAGGCAACGGTCGCCGAGTTCGAGAAAGGCCTTTTCCATCGGATCGAACGGATTGATCTCGCTCGCCAGCACGCTGTACTCGACCAGCTCGTGGAAAGCGCCATCAAGTCCGCTTTCTTGAGACGCGGCCACTGCGTGAAACCGGCCACCCGCATACAGCTGCCTGACCGCCATGCGATTCAGCGTCAGCGTTCCGGTTTTGTCCACGCACAGCACCGTCGCCGCGCCCAGCGTTTCGATTGCCGGCACGCGCCGCGTCAGCACCCGGCTCCCGGAAATGCGCCACGCGCCGAGCGCCAGGAACACCGTCAGCACCACCGGGAATTCCTCGGGCAGGATCGCCATCGCCAGCGTGATGCCGGCCAGGAAACCGTCGAGCCAGGCGCCGCGCGTAAAACCGTAGAGCCCCACGACCAGCAGACACAGCACGAGCCCCAGGACCGCGATCCGGCGCACGACCAGACCGGTTTCGCGCTGTAGCGGGGTCGCCTCCTGGACAATGCCCTGCAGGGCCTTGCCGATCCTGCCGATCTCGGTGCGCGCGCCGGTTGCCAGCACCTCGGCCACGCCGTTGCCCGCGGTGAGCAGCGTGCCCGAATAGACGAAAGGCAAATCGTCCCCGCCCGGCTGTCCGATCTGTTTCACGCCATCCCACGGCACCTTGGTCACCGGCACCGACTCGCCGGTGAGCAGCGACTCGTCGGTCTTGAGATCGTGACAGTCCAGCAAGACCGCGTCGGCCGGCACGCGGTCGCCTTCTTCAAGAATAAGGATATCCCCGCGCACCACTTCGCGCCCGGCGATGCGGCTGCGCTTGCCCTCGCGTATCACCAGCGCGCGCGGGCTCGACAGGTCGCGCAACGCCTCCAGCGCGCGCTCGGTCTTGCGTTCCTGGTAGATCGTGATCAGCACGATCACCACCACCGAGGCGAGCAGGATCAGTGCCTCGTTGACGTCACCGAGCAGCAGATAGATCGTGCCGGCGGCGACCAGCAGCAGAAACATCGGCTCGCGCACCACTTCCAGCGCGATCGCCAGCGTGTCGCGGCGGCGCGCCGTGGGCAGCTCGTTATGGCCTTCGGCCGCAAGCCGCGCCTCGACCTCGGCCTGCGTCAAGCCGCTCAGATCGTTCAACTCGAAGTCTGTGGATGAGATCTGCAACTCCGTATGTAAATTTTGCCGCGCGCGAAAATTTCACTGTAATTCTAGTCCATCACGCGCGATTCATCGCGTGGGTATAATCGGCGTTCAATGCGCACCCTGGAAAATCTCGCTTTCGACAATCGCTGCGGGCGCCTGCCGGACCTGTTCAAGAACTTTTTAAGGTGAATCATGAAAAGCAATACCGTCCTGTGTCTGAACAGCAAGGGCTTCCACCGCATGCATTACACCGACTGGGGCGACGCGGCGAATCCGCGCGTGGTGATCTGCGTGCACGGTTTGTCGCGCAACTGCCGTGACTTCGATACGCTGGCGCAGGCGCTGGAACCGGATTTCCGGGTGGTGTGTCCCGATATCGTCGGGCGCGGCAGGAGCGACTGGCTGGCGGCCAAGGAAGATTACGGCTATCCGCAATACCTGGCCGACATGACGGCGCTGATCGCGCGCGTCACCGCCGGCGGCAAAAAAACCATTTACTGGATCGGTACGTCCATGGGCGGCATCCTCGGCATGCTGCTCGCCGCGTTTCCGGAAACGCCGATCAACAAGCTGATACTGAACGACATCAGCATCGTCGTGCCGAAAGCCTCGCTCGAACGCATCGCCGCCTACGTCGGCAAGGACCCGCGCTTCAAGACTTTCCGGGAACTCGAAGCCTACGTGCGCGCGGTGTCGACGCCGTTCGGGCCGCTCACCGACGAACAGTGGTATCACCTCACGGTCCACGGCGCAAAGCAGCATCCGGACGGCTCGTGGGGCATGGGCTACGACCCCGGCATCGGCATCCCGTTCCAGAAAGGCCCGCTCGCCGACATCGACCTCACGCCCTACTGGGACCGGGTCACGTGCCCGACGCTGCTGCTGCGCGGCGCGCAGTCCGATCTGCTGTTGAAGGATATGGCATTGCAGATGACCCAGCGCGGACCGAAACCCAGGCTAGTGGAATTCGAAGGCATAGGCCACGCGCCTATGCTGATGGCAGAGGATCAGATCAGGGTCGTGCGGGATTTTCTGCTTGCGCCAGCGTAGCCTTCGCACTCGCGGTGCCGTGCAGACGAGAGGACGCCTGCGCTACCTGTCATGGCGCTGCGGCGGGCTCGTCCTGTATCGACTGCAATATCGCCTGCAGCAGCGTCTCCGGTTCTTGCGCCCCCGACACACCGACCTTGCGGTTGAATATGAAGAACGGCACGCCTTCAATGCCGGCACTGCGCGCCTTGATGTCCGCGGTCTGAACCAGCTCACGACCGGCGTCGCTCGCGAGATATTCCGCCACGGCTTCGCGGTCCAGTCCGGCGCGCGCGCCAATGTCCGCCAGCGTGTTCCGATCCGCGAGGTTCTCGCCTTCGGTAAAGTAGGCGTGGAACAGCGCTTCAGCCGTCTCGTCCTGTCGCGACTGCACGTCGGCGTAGTGCAGCAGCCGGTGCGCATCGACGGTGTTGGGCTGGACCTGAATCTTGTCGAACGCGAAGTCAATGCCGACTTCCTTGCCGATGGCGGCAATACGCTCATACTTGTTCATGCCGCCGGGGCCGAATTTACGTTCGATGTAATCCCTGCGCGGCATGCCGCCCGCGGGAATGTCGGGATTCAACTGGAACGGCAGCCAGCGCACGGCCGGCTCCTCT
This sequence comes from Burkholderiales bacterium, assembly GCA_019746155.1. GTDB lineage: Bacteria > Pseudomonadota > Gammaproteobacteria > Burkholderiales > SG8-41 > CAKKQX01. Next base: position 153 of record JAIESJ010000233.1, on the reverse strand, counting down.
GCATCGGACACGCGCTCGCGGTAGAGGCTCAAAGCCGTCGCAAGGCGGCGCTTCCCGATGAAGCACCAGGGTCAAACCACGTCGGAAACGATGTCAATGATGAGTTTAGGGTTCACGTCCCTTCCCAATCCTTGAATTGTTCGCGTAGTTTAG
>JAIESJ010000091.1 GCA_019746155.1 Burkholderiales bacterium | reverse complement strand
TGCCGGCCGGCGCCGGGCGTCCGCCGAGGCGCAGGCCGTCGCGCTGTTGCGCGGCCAGCCGTGGATCAGGCCCGGCACGGGCAAGCTGCGGGTTCCCAGGGTGGTGCTGCGCCTCAAGCCGGGCGAAAAGACGCTGGCGGAGATCGTGGGCGAGCAGCGCGGATGATCCTCTACCTGGACACCTCGGCGCTGGTGAAGCTTTTCGTGGAAGAGCTTCATTCCGGGAGCGTCAGAGGCGCGGCGGCCCGCAGTTCCCTGATCGTCACTCATCTCGTCGCTTACGCCGAGGCGTGCGCGGCGTTTGCGCGCTTCGCGCAGAACGGGGCGGACAGGACTCTTTTCGCGCGCCTGCGCCGCGCGCTCGACAGGCACTGGGTGGAATGGGAGATCGTGGCCGTCGACGAGGCGCTGGTCCGCCGGGCCGGGGAATTCGCCGCGCGCTACGGGCTGCGCGGCTACGATAGCGTGCATCTTGCGGCCGTCGAGGCCGTGCACGACGCAAGCCGCGGCCGCGCCGACTTCCGCTTCGGCGTATTCGACACGGAATTGAGGCGCGCGGCCAAACTTGCGGGGTTTCCGCTGCTCCAAGCCTAGCCCAGCCGCGGTCATGGCGCGAGGCTCGCGTCGGCTCCGGCCTGCGTGCAGGCGGGTCGCCTGCGCTACGGCGGCGCGTTTGTTGCGACCGGGTTTCATTTTGCGTGCCCGGTCCTATCGGATTCTGGTGGCGCCGCATACTGCAGCATCGAGCGCCGGAGTATGTCGGCGATGGCGCTGCGCAGGGATTCCGGCGCCAGAACCTCGGCGTGCTGTCCGTGCTTGAGAACGTCCATCACCAGCTCGCGCGCATCGCCGTACGGCACCTTTAATTCGTAGCCGCCGTCTTCGAGGAACCTCCCCTCCTGCCGCGGGTGCCACTGCTCCTCGGCCACCCAGCGCGCACGCTCGGGAGAAAAACGCAGGACCGCGGTATGCACCGGGGCCCCGGCGAAGATGCCGTAGGCGGCCGCGAAATGGGCGTCGAGGTCGCGCTCCGGAATCTCGCGCGCGCGCCGCTCCCGCGGCCGGGCCGAGCGGATGCGCTCGACCGCGAAGCTGCGCAGCGCCTTGCGCGCGTGGCACCAGGCGTCGAGATACCAGTTGTCGCGGTAGTGCACCAGCCGCTGCGGGGAGACTTCGCGTCCGGTCAATTCGTCATGACTGCGGGAATGATACTCGATGATGAGCCGCCTGCGGCGGGTCAGCGCATCGGCTACCGCGCTGAAGAACCTGCCGGGGCCGCGCCCGGCCATGCGCAGGATGCGCACGCGGCGCGCGAGCTCGCCGCGGCCGAGATGTTCGAGCGCGAGTATCCCCTGCAGCTTGCGCCTGAGCGGCGCGAGGGTTTCGGCGAGAAGCCCCGGCTCGGCGCTCTCCAGCAGATGCTCCGCGACGAACAGCGCCTCGAGCTCGGAGGGGGAAAACCAGATGCCCGGCAGCTCGAACGCCGCGCCGGGCGTGTAGCGATAGCCGTTCTGTTCACGAACATATTCGATGGGCGCCCCGTAATTGCGCAGCTCGTCGATCATGCGCTTGACGGTCGGGCGAGAACATTCCAGCTCGCGCTCGATCACCGTGCGGGAAACCGGGAAGCGGCGCAAGGACAGGATGCGATGCAGATGATAATAGCGGTGGAAGCGGTCCATACATCCTCCCCACGCGAAAATAAAGGCGGCTCGCGGCACCGCGCACCCACAAACTCCCGGGGCCACGCGGCCTTGTCCCCGCTCCTGGGCCGCGAACGTGAGCGGAGCGCCAGGACGCAGGCCGGCAATCCACGCCGGCACTGAATGGCGGCATGGGAATGCCGCCCTACTGTCGGACCCGGGTCCGGCAGCCGCCTAGTCTTACTGTGTTACAAAGCGTCTCCCTCCCCTTCAAGGTTAATCAGAGCTTCCTTAGGAGTTTGCCGGGGCTAAGTCCGGCAAACTCCTAGCCGCTGTTCTTGCCGCTGCGGATTTCGATGCCCGCCACCCGCGCAAGCTCGCGGTGGATGCGGCTCACGCGCTCGATCTGCCCGCGGGCCGGGAAACGTTCGTAGAAGCCTTCCACGCGGAACGTCCGCCGCAGCTCGCCCCACGGGGCGAGGCGCTCTTCCCAGCGCTTGACGCGGCCTTCGGCCGGCTCGGCGTCAGCGCGCGCCAGATCGGCGCACGCGCGCACCATGGCCTTGAGGGTGACGGGCCTGGTCACCATGTAGTTGTCGTTGCCCCAGGCCTCGCCCCATACGTGCTGCGCCGCCTTGAGAAAATCGCGGATGATGCCGTAATAGCGCTCCTCCTCGCGATAGCTGTTCGAGGCGCGCTGGATTTTTTTCCAGTCGGCGCTCACCCAGCGGTGCAGCTCGTTGAACAGCTCCGCCTGCAGTATCCACTTGTCCTTCAGGCTGCGGCCGCCCAAGCGGTTGATGCGGTACCTGAGCGGACTGTCGGGCTCGCTGTAGAGATCCTCCCCCATGCGCGCCGCGAAGCGCTTGTCGGGGTCGGCCCACGATACGCGCTCGTACAAGTCCACCAGATGGCTTTTGTTGATGCGGGTCGGGGTCGAATTGATGATGACGAACATCTCGGCCGCGAAGTCCTCGCTGCGCCCGTCGAAGATCACGCACGGCACGTTGATGCTGCCGGCCTCCGCCGGGTGCTCTTTCAGGTAGAAGTTCAGGGCCGCCAGCCGGTGCTGGCCATCGATGATCAGATATTTTTCATCCGGCTCCTGCAAGTGGCCGATGTTCTCGTGGCCGCTGAGCGCGGTGAAGCGCAATGTTTCCGCGGTAAAAAGCAGCACGGTGCCGGGGATCGGCGGCTGGCTCACCGCCATTTCGTAGAAATTCTTGAGCGCCCGCACCTTGGCGCGCGAGAGCTGGCGCTGGAAAGCCTGGTCGGTATGCTCGACGCGCGCGATGAACTGCGCGATCTCGTCGTGCTGCGGAACCGTCTGCGGCGCGATCTGCTCGCCTTCGCCGTAGTAGCGGCTGATGAAACGCACCTTGTTCAGGGTCTCCCCCGCAGGGCAGCTCGCGAAATAAAAAATGCCGTCCTTCTGGCGTATCCGTGTTGCAAGCATGATGCTGTCTCCCGCCTGGCTCTTTATAGGTTTTAAAAACCGGGTGCCGCCCTCCGCCCTCCGGGGCGGCGCCAACATTTTAGCCCTCGTTGCGTGATAACGCGAGAAACCCGGTCAAGCTGCCGGGGTGCCCTGCGGCACGCCGTTATCCGGAAAGCTTTATGCCCGTATCATGAAGGCCACCCGCCGCCGCAGCGCCGGCAGCAGCCCTATGCCCTCACCAGATCAGGCGGCGCGAAGCGGCCGCCCGGCGCGCCGACGGAAGTCATTCCCCGTCATTTCTCCAGGGCGGTGGCGCAGAGGTCGTGAAAATCCACCACGAACGGCAGGTTGCCGTTGCGCCGGCCGAGCGCACCCCTCACTCCAGCATAGGCAGAATTATTCAATTTATACAATAACTTACCATTGAAGAAGCGGATGCCGGCCAACGCCTGCATGAACTGTCCGGAATTTCAGCGTTTGTGGGGTTGCCGGTAGATTTCACGACCGGCCTGGTCGATGTCGCGACGCAATTCGCGGCGTTCCTCGTCCGTGAGCCTGCCGTGCGCGCGCTCGCCGTGTTCCGGCGCCATGCGGCGTTCGCGGCGCATCTCGCGCTGCATGGGCTCGTGCGGCTGCGAGCGTTGCTCCTGCGCCTCCTGCAGCCAGGGGCCGAATCCGCGCGACTGCGCCGCCGCGGGTTGCGACAATACCGCCATCCCCGCTACAAACGCTCCGAGCAATGCTTTCATCTACCGCTCCTTGAAGCCCTCCGGCCAGAACCCCGCCTTGCGGCGTTGTGCGTTTCATTATAGACGTACCCGCCGCCGACCGGACAACGCATCCCGCACATTGCAGCGTTGACTCATGTTAGCGCGGGCTTGTAGGCGGGTTGTTAACACGCCGCGGTTTTGTGTAACAATCTGTTTCAGAGGGAGCGGCAGCAATAAACTTTTACACGATCATGACATAACGGCACCGAACCCTTTTAAGATAGTTTCATGGCCGCAAACAAGACCAGAATCCTGGTGGTGGACGACGACGCGCGCCTGCGCGATTTGCTCGACCGCTATCTCACCGAACAGGGCTTCAGCGTGCGCGCCGTGGCCGACGGCAACGACATGAGCCGCCAGCTCGCGCGCGAACGCTACGACCTGATGGTACTCGACCTGATGCTGCCGGGCGAGGACGGGCTTTCCATCTGCCGGCGGCTACGCAGCGGCAACGAGAACATGCCGGTCATCATGCTGACCGCCAAGGGCGACGACGTCGACCGCATCGTCGGGCTTGAGGTCGGCGCCGACGACTACCTGCCCAAGCCGTTCAACCCGCGCGAGCTGGTGGCGCGCATCCAGGCCGTGCTGCGGCGGCGGCCCGCACCCACGCCGCCCGGCGCGCCGAGCGCCGGGATCGAGATCGTGGAATTCGGGCCGTTCCGCCTCAATCTCGCCGCCCGCAGCCTGGCCAGGAACGGGGAGGACGTGCCGCTCACCACCGGCGAATTCGCGCTGCTCAAGGTGCTCACGCAGCACCCGCGCACGCCGCTGTCGCGCGACAAGCTGATGGAGCTCGCGCGCGGCCGCGAGTTCGGCGCCTTCGACCGCAGCATCGACGTGCAGGTATCGCGCCTGCGGCGGCTCATCGAGTCCGATCCGGCCAGGCCGGTCTTCATCCAGACCGTGTGGGGTTTCGGCTACGTCTTCATCCCCGACGGCAAGAACAGTGAAAGGTGAATGGTGAAGTAGTGAAACGTAAATTCAAAAGCATGCGCGGAGCGCGGGCGCATACTTTTCACTTTTCACTTTTCACTTTTCACGCCGTATGACCCTCTGGCCGCGCACACTGCTGTGGCGCAGCGTGCTGCTGATCGCGCTGCTGCTGATCGTCGCGCACCTCGCGTGGCTGCAAATTTTCCGGGTGTCGGAACGCGAGCCGCGCGCGCAGCAGATCGCGCAGCAGATCGTGAGCGCGGTCAACCTGACCCGCGCCGCCCTGATTACCGCCCAGCCCGGCAAGCGTCTGGGCCTGTTGCGCGACATCTCGCAGCACGAGGGCATCCAGGTCCATCTCGCCGAACCCGATGAGATCGTCCCGCCCCTGCCTTCCGACCGGCCGATCCTGCGGCTGATCGCGGCCGAGTTGCGCAAGCAGCTCGGCCCGGAAACCCGGCTCGCGGTCAACCGCGACGGCATCCGCGGCGTGTGGGTCAGCTTCAAGATCGACGAAGACGAATACTGGGTGATGCTGCCGCGCTCGCGGCTGGAGCGGGTCGAGCCGCTGCGCTGGATCGGCTGGGGCGCGCTGGTGCTGCTGCTGGCGCTCGCCGGCGCCTACCTGATCGTGTCGCGCATCAACCGCCCGCTGCGGGAATTGACGCGCGCGGCCGGGCAGATGGGCCAAGGCAGAATGCCGCCCCCGGTAACGGAATCGGGACCGGCGGAGATGCAGACGCTCGCCCGCGCGTTCAACCAGATGGCGGCCGACCTGAAACGGCTCGATGACGAGCGCGCGCTGCTGCTCGCCGGCATCTCGCACGACCTCAGGACGCCGCTCTCGCGCATCCGGCTCGGACTCGAGATGCTCGACGACAAGGGCGATGCCGCGCTCAAAGCCGGCATGGCGCAGGACATCGAGGATATCGATGCCGCGATCAGCCAGTTCCTTGATTTCGCGCGCACCGCCCAAGCCGAGCCCGAGGTTGCCGACGGCGACCTCAACGTCATCGTCAGAAACACGGCGGAACGCCACGCCCGATCCGGCCAGACGGTCAGCATGCAGCTCGCGCCGCTGCCGCCGCTGCCGCTGCGGCCGCTTGCGATACAGCGCCTGCTCTCCA
>JAIESJ010000317.1 GCA_019746155.1 Burkholderiales bacterium | reverse complement strand
GCATGTTCTCCGTGGTCAAGGTGCGCGAAGGGCTCGCGCGCGATGACTACAAGGATCCGGGCTGGTACAAGCACCCGAAAGGCACCGTCGCCTATGAATGGAAGGGGGCGATGCCGGAGACGCCGCGTGCGGCACAAGCGCCAGGCGGCGGAGCACCGTTAGTCGTGCGCAAACCAGGCGGCCATTCTCAACATTAACCGTCACAACATTTTTAGGAGCAATAAAATGAAACGTCAAATCACTCTGACAATATTCGCTGCCATCCTCGCTGCCGGCAACGTCTGGGCTCACGGCGACGGCCCCGGCAAACAAGCAGACAAGCATTCGGGTAGCGCACACGGCGAAACGCTCGGAAAACCGGGCGACCCCGGCAAGGTCTCGCGCACGATCGAGATCGAAATGGGGGACGACATGCGTTTCAAACCGGCGAATGTCACCGTGAAACGAGGCGAAACCATCCGCTTCGTCGCGAAGAACACCGGCAAGATCAAGCACGAAATGGTGCTCGGCACGATGAAGGAGCTGAAGGCGCATGCGGAGCTCATGCGCAAGTTCCCCGGGATGGAACACGATGATCCGAACGCCGTCTCGGTTGAGCCGGGTAAAACCGGAACCTTCGTCTGGCAGTTCACGAAAGCGGGAACCTTCGACTTCGCATGCCTTGAACCGGGGCATTTCGAGGCGGGTATGATCGGTAAAGTTATCGTCGCAAAGGCCGCAGTCAGCAAGCAATCATCCTCGGCCGCCAAATAAACATCTTACCTTTCATCATTCACCACAAAGGAGAAACACCATGTATGTTCGTGAACTTATTATTGCAGTCACAATTGGCCTGGCGCTGCCTTATGTTGCCTATGCCGATGACGCCCATCACAAGAATACCGATGCAAAACCGGCTACCGGCGCAGCGCTCACGCCGGGCGAAGTTAGAAAAGTCGACAAGGACGCTGGCAAAGTCACGATCAAACACGGCCCGCTCGAAAATCTCGGCATGCCGGCCATGACCATGGTGTTCCGGGTGCAGGATCCGGCGATGCTCGATAAGGTCAAGGTCGGCGACAAGATCAATTTCGCCGCCGACAAGGTGAACGGGGCCTTAACCGTGATGCGTTTCGAGGCCGCGCAGTAGCAGCTTACTGCGCCACCACGTCGGGCTACGGTGGACGGCGGTACGCAGATCGATGACGAGGAGGCCGTACTGCGCAAATGTACCGAGCCTGCAAGCCCTGCGGAGGAATCGTCGTTACGGTCCCCCAGTATCCTTTTCTGTGGATGCAGTACCGACCAGTATGCGCGCCACAAGCGGCGCTGTACCCGCGAGGAACTTGGTGCGCGAAATTGAAAACGCCGGCTTCGCGACCGGGCACGTCATTTTTTTCGTTTTGTTACTGTTACCCCTGATGCTGCTCGCGGGAAATCGCCCCGCGCAGGGGCGCCCGCATGGACTCAACACAGCTTTGCGCCCGACGTTGCGGCAAGGAAATCCCGGCGGGCGGATTAACTCAAGGAACATCCATGGCTGACACTGCCGCAACCTCGCGACGCCACGTTTTGTGGCTATTGGCTGTCATGGCCGTCCTGTGGTTCGCAAATCTCGACTACCGCCACCTCGCCCAGCCGGACGAAGGGCGCTACGCGGAAATCCCCCGCGAGATGCTGGCGAGCGGGGACTGGCTCACGCCGCGCCTGAACGGGCTCAAGTACTTCGAGAAGCCGGCCCTGCAGTACTGGGCGACCGCAGCCGCTTTCCGGCTCTTCGGCGAGCACGAATGGTCGGCCCGGCTGTGGAACGCGCTGACCGGCTTCCTGGGCATCGTCCTTGTCTGTTTCACCGGTCGGCGGGTCTTCGGGGCGCGGGCCGGCCTGTACGCCGGCCTGGTCTTGGGAAGCAGCCTGCTCTACGTGCTGGCCGGCCATATCATCACGCTGGATATGGGGGTCACGTTCTTCATGACCCTGGGACTGGCGGGCTTCCTGCTCGCGCAGCAGCCCACGGCCAGCGCGCGCGAAAACCGGCTCTGGATGCACGTGACTTGGGCCGCCCTGGCGCTTGCCGTACTGAGCAAGGGACTCATCGGGCTCGTTCTGCCGGGCGCGACATTGGTTATCTACACCCTGATCCAGCGCGACTGGGCGTTATGGACGCGCCTGCACCTGGCGAGCGGGTTGGTTCTGTTTGCGGCGATCAGCGCGCCGTGGTTCGTCGCTGTGACGCTTGCCAATCCGGAGTTCTTTCGTTTCTTTTTCATCTACGAGCACTTCGGGCGCTTTCTCGACATGGCCCACGGCCGCTATCAGCCCTGGTGGTATTTTGTACCGATCTTGCTCGCGGGCGCGCTGCCCTGGCCGACGCTGATGCTGGACACCCTGGCCCGCGCCCGGACGCGGGACCACGCCGACAAGAACGCGTTCCAGCCGAGCCGCTTCCTGCTCGTCTGGATCGCCGTCATTTATCTCTTCTTCACGCTTTCCAATTCCAAGCTGCCTTTCTACATCCTGCCCATCTTTCCGGCGCTGGCCTTGCTCATGGGGCAACGGCTGACTCGAATCAGCAGTAACACGCTGTTTTGGCACAGTACGCCCACCGTGTTGTTGGCAGCGGCAGGCTTGGCCTTCGCGCCCTGGGTCGCGCGTCTGGGGAACCCGGAGACACCACAAGCACTTTTTGCGGCCTACGCCCCGTGGATCTCTGCCGCCGCCGCGGTCTGGCTGCTGGGGATGCTGGTGAGCCTCTATTTGTTCCAGCTTGAGTCCGTCCGGCGCGGAATCACCGTCATCGCCGTGAGCAGCCTGGTGGCCGCGCAACTGCTGGGTAGCGGCTTCGAAGCCTTGTCGCCCTCCTATTCGGCCTATCGCATCGCCGAGCAGGTCAAACCCTATTTGAAGCCTGGAAGCCCGTTTTACAGCGTCGGCATGTACGATCAAACCCTGCCGTTTTACCTGAAGCGCACCTTTACTCTGGTTGGTTATCAAGGCGAATTGGCCTTCGGCATCGGTCAGGAGCCCTGGAAATTTCTGCCCGATGTGGCGGCGTTTAAGCAGGCTTGGCTTGCCCAGCCCTATGCTTTGGCAATCATGCCGCCTGATATTTACCGGCAGATGGAGCAGGACGGCTTGCCGATGCGTCTCATCGCCCAGGACCCGCGGCGAGCGGTGGTGGCTACGCCATGAATGCGATTACATTCGGCTTGATTCTCGTCGGGGTGCTTCTGGGCGCCACCGGGCAATTATTTCTCAAGGCAGGCACCAACCGCGTTGGCAGATTCGCCTTCCGGCGGGACAACATCTTGCCGATAGGCTGGAAGCTCGCCACCGAACCGCGCATCGTCGCCGGACTGGTCTGCTATGTGATCGGCGTGGCGGTTTGGATCGTGGCCCTGTCGCGCGTGGAAGTCAGTATCGCTTACCCGATGGTTTCCATGGGTTACGTGGTTAACGCTGTTGCAGCATGGTATCTGTTCGGCGAAGCCGTTACGCGATCACGGCTTGTCGGCATCGGCATCATCGCCATAGGGGTCTATATCGTGGCGCAGAGCTGATCTTGAGCTTACCCATCTTTTTTCGATACCAACCGATAGCAGCCCTCAGCCTGTCAGTTTCTGCCCGAACCGGCACGCCGTGTTGTTGTACGTCGAACGCCGCTATCAACAAAGGAGCTTTATTTGAAATCCGTAACGGTCATCGTTCCCGCATATAACGCCCGGGACACCATCGGCGCCTGCATCGAGAGCCTTCTCGGCCAGACGCGCCGGCCCGATGAGGTGATCATCGTCGACGATTGTAGCCGCGACGACACCGCACGGGTCGCGTTGAACTACGGTGTCAAGGTGATCAAGCTGGAAAAAAATTCGGGGCCGGGCGTCGCGCGCAACATCGGCGCGGCGGCGGCGGCAGGTGAAATCCTGGCGTTTACCGACTCCGACTGCGTGGCGCCTCCCGACTGGCTCGAGCGGATCGTCGGAGCGCTCGATGCGCCCGGTGTCGTGGCGGCAACAGGCGGCTACGCGGGGCCGGTCCAGGACGGGTTTCTCACGCGGCTGCAGCATCTGATCATTCGCCAGCGGCAGTCCGCTCTTCCGCCGGAGATCGACTCGACCATCACGTCGAATTTCGCGTGCCTGAAAAGCGCGTTCGAATTCGTAGGCGGCTTTCCTCTTTATTACCTTAAGCGCGATCCCACGAAGCCAATCTGGGGCAACGAGGACGAGGAACTCGGCTTTTTGCTCACGCGCGCGGGCGGCAAAATCCGGTGGATGTCGGATATCGGCGTTCTGCATCTGTTCCGTCTCAGCTTGACTGGCTACCTGCGCCAGCAACGGTTTTATGCCGAAAGGATTATCATGAGCCATTTCCGTTTTCCGGAAATGGCCAGGAGCCGCACGAACTATAGCCGGCTGAACGGCGCGCTTCACCTTGGATCGATTCTTGGTCTCGGTCTGGGCTTGTTCGCCCTCCTAGCCTGGCTGGCGGGGCTCGGGGGCATGCAGTGGGTGGCGGCGGGCCTGCTCGGGGTTTCGGCGCCGGTGTATCTGCTCTTGCCGATTCCGGTCCTGCTCGACCTTCGGCGGCGGGGACAGAACGGGAAATTTGTCACGCAAGCATACGTTGTCCTACTTGCCGTCGATATTGCGTGGCTGTCGGGCGCGGTAACGGGTACTATGTTATCTCTTGGAGGGTTTATAGATGGGAATCGCGAATCTAGTGCCGCATTTGCCGCGGCTGATCAATAAAAACGGGCTGCCGCTGCATCTGACGTTCTTCGTCACGGCTCGCTGTAACGCCGTATGCAAGCACTGCTTCTACCACGACAGCCTCAACAAGGGTCAGACAGACCTGACGCTGGAGGAGATCGACAAGATCGCCTCCTCGATGGACCGGGCATTGTGGATCGCGTTCACGGGCGGCGAGCCGTTCCTGCGCAAGGATCTGCCCGAATTCGCAAAAATTCTGCACGACCGGCTAAGCCCGGTCACGCTGTCGATCAATACTAACGGCATCAAAACAGACGATATTATCGACTCCGCCGGGCGGCTGGTGAAGAACTGCCCGAACACGTTCGTCGGCATTCTCTGTTCGCTGGACGGGTTGCAGGAAACGCACGACCGCATCCGGGGCGTACCGAGAAACTTCGTACGGACGGTCGAAACGTTTCGCGAACTCAAGAAGCTGCGCGAGCGGTTGCCCAACCTGGGCGTGGGTATCTCGACCACGTTCTGCGCCTGGAACCAGGACGAGATGGACGAGATGTACGAGTACGTGGTGAACGATCTCGTGCCGGACAACTGGGACCTGTCGTTCGTGCGCGGCAAGCCGATGGAGCCGGCCATCGGGATAGCGGACGTGGCCAAGTACCGGCGGATCAAGGCGAAGCTGGAGCGGGCGTTCGCGGCGGGCAAGCTCAATTACTACGAGAACATGCCGCTCGCGCGGTTCGTGCACGCGAAGGAGCGGCTGTCGACAAAGACGGTGCTCAAGACCATCGACACGGGACAGTTCCAGGTACCGTGCTACGCGGGGGCGCTGTCGGCGGTGATCTCGGAAGAGGGCGACGTCTACGCGTGCGAGATGTTGAGCAACAAGATCGGCAACCTGCGCGAGGCCGGCTACGACATGGCGAAGCTTTGGGCGGGAGAGCGGGCGCAATCGATGCGCTCGTTCATCCGCGACACGAAATGCTTTTGCACGCACGAGTGCAACATGTCGATCAATCTTCTCTTCAATCCGGCGGTGTATCCGAAGATCGCCAAGGAGATGGTTGGCGAGATGATCTCTCCGGGCAATCCCGAGGGCATCGAGCCCGACTTGAAGGGCACCGCCAAGACCGGCGGCGCGAAGATCGCGCCAATGACAAAAGACATCCCCATCCTCCCTGGGGATTCCAAATGATCCGGGCCACCAAAGTTCGCCA
>JAIESJ010000181.1 GCA_019746155.1 Burkholderiales bacterium | reverse complement strand
GAAGCGCCGTTGCTCGTGGAAACGACCAGCGATGGCGCCATTATCCTGCGTCAGGCCGCGGTCTATCCGATCGAGCTTTATGCCGAGGAGCGTATTGAGGAATTCGAGAAGCTGAACACCGTTCCGCCGGAACTGGAGGCGCGGGTCGCAACTTTCCTCGGGAAGAAAAAGAAAAAATAGATGCGTCTCTTCCTGGACGCAAACGTCTTGTTCAGCGCGGCCCACCGGGGTACCGGCTCGGTGCGCATTTTCTGCCGGCTCGCCGCGGCGGGAGCGTGTGAACTCGTGTCATCGCCCTACGCGATCGACGAAGCGCGGCGCAACGTCGCCCGAAAATATCCCGGGCGGCTGCCCGATCTGGAAGCGCTGGTCGCCCGCCTCGCCGTGTGCGTGGAAGCGACGCCGGAAAACGTCGCATGGGCAGCCGGGTACCGCTTACCGGCGAAGGACGCGCCGATCCTCGCCGCTGCGGTTCAGGCAGGGGCGACGTTGCTGGTCACCGGCGATCAAAAGGATTTCGGGCACCTCTACGGCCAGACGCTGCGGGGAACGCAAGTCTTGCCCCCGGTAGCTGCAATCGAGCAGGTCATTGCCGTAAAATAATGTTGGCCGTCACCTTTCCTCAGCTCAGGAAAGCACCTTGCCGTTGTGCTCGATGCTCACCACAGGCTCGAGCGCGGAACACAGCGTGGCGTGCAGGTAGCAGGTATTGGCGGCGATAGTCATCAACCGCTCGTGGGTTTCATCGCTTTCCTCGCCGTTCAGGAACAGATGCGTATCGACCGGTTCGACGCCGCCTGCCCATGATCCGTCGGCCGCACTGCCCGTAACGGTGTAGGGGCAATGCTGCACGAGGCGCACGGCGCGGATTTTGAACTTCATGTGCTCGATGTAACGGGAGATCTGCGTCATGTAGCAGAACGCGATGCCGGCGGACAGCAGCGCCAGTCCGCTCGGCGCCTGGTCGCCGGCGGCACGCTCATCGCTCTTGAGCGCAAAGTAACTCGCGCCGGGCAGGTCCAGATAGGTATCGGTTTCGGTGATGCCCTGTTGGTCAAGGAGATGGCTGGCACCGCCTACGATGCGGATGATGCGCGTGGTGGTGCCGGCCGGCGCCAGTGCAGGCGTACCTTCGCGTTTCTGTCCGGTCTTGCGGATGATATCCGGAAGGTCGTTTGCGCCGGCCAGGGGCTGTGGCGGGCGCTGATAGGTCCTGAACGGATCGGGCGCATCGGGTGCCGTCGAATTCTCCATGGTCGTGACTCCACGGCGCCGGCCGTTGACGTAGATCGCGAAGGTGTTGACGAGCGGCACGCGCATTGCGGCGAGCGCCGGCGAGGCGTTGACCGCATCGGAGACGAGGCGGACGATTTCTACGGGTTGAGCGCAGGACTGTATCTTTACATTGATCTTCGCCGGCTCGGCGTAGCCTTTGCCGTCGCCGCGGAAAAAAGCGCCGGTCATGCTGTAGCCGTTCAGCAGATCGATTCCCAGACCGGAAAGCTTGAGCGAACGTGCGTTGGCGCAACGCAGCAGACGATTGATGAGGTCGGCATGCAGGCCGGCGTTGAAGTAGCCGAGCGGGAAGGGCGCAAGGTCGGTGCCTTTGAGGTGCACGCCCTCGTCGCTGACCATGCGCCAGCCGCTGCCTTTCTCGCCTTCGGTGACCACGGCCTCCTTCTGGTGACCGGCAAGCTGGCGCGCTTCCACCACGTACACATCGCGCGCATTTTCCGCCGCAACGACGCCGGGGCGGGCGCTGCCTTGGCGGACCCTGAATGCCAGCGGATAGCCCGAACTTTCTATGCTTTCTGTTGCAGCCATGCTGATGTTCCTGTGGATATGGGTCGATTGCGCCGACAGTGCGTTTACAGCCCGGCGCGGTTCTTGCCCTTGACCGCCCTGTTGACCACGTTCACCGGCCATTCACCGGACAGGACCCGGCGGACTTCATTCGGCGCTCCGGACTGCAGCCCCACCATGGCCTGTTCGCTGTACCACGCAGCGTGCGGGTTGATGATCACGTTCTCGCGTCCGCGCAGGGGATGGGGATCGGGCAGCGGTTCCGGGTCCGTGGTATCGAGCGCGCAGCCGGCGATTTTTTTCGCGTCCAGCGCGCGCACCAGCGCCTCGGTGTCGACGATGGGCCCGCGGCCGCAGTTGATGAGCACGGCATTTGGTTTCATCAGGCCGAAGGTTTCGTCGTTCATCAACTTCCGCGTCTGCGGCACGAGGGGAGGGTGCAGCGAAACAAAGTCTGATTCCTTGAGCATGTCGTGCAATTCCATTTTCTTGCCCGGAACATCGAACTGCCCCTCCTTGACGAAAGGATCGGAAAACAGAATCCGCATGCCGAAGACCGCTGCCCGCACCGCAACCTGGCGCGCGATGTTGCCGAATCCGACCAGTCCCAGCGTGCTGCCCGCGACGCGGAACATGGGCTTGCCGGGCGGAACCTCCCAGCGTCCGCTGCGGACGAGGCGGTCGTAAAAAGCGGTTTTCCGGGCGGCGGACAGCAGCAAGGCCATGGTGTGCTCGGCCACTTCCTCTATGCAATACGTGGGATTATTGGTGACGATGATGCCAGCCGCCGTCGCGGCTTCAAGATCGATGGTGTCCACGCCGATGCCATAGCGGGCAATGATTTTGCACTTGGGCATCTTGGCCATCACGTCCGCCGTGATGGGGCCGGCATAGGTGTTGAGCAGGGCCTCGCAATCCGCGGCTTCCGCGATGAATTCCTCGGGCTTCTTGGTTTGCAGCGGAACCAGTTCCACCGCATCGCCCAGAATTTTTCTTTCCACATCCACGGATTCCCAGACGTAGTCGGTGAGTACCACCTTGGTTTTCGCCGCCATAATTATTGTGCTCCTTTAGCGTGATACCAGATAAATTAATAAAAACAATGGGTTATCATTTTCCGTAGATTTCCGCATTCCAGCAGTTTGGCGGCTGCTTACCGGCTATGAGCGCGAGGATGTTGTCGACCACCACGTTGGCCATCGCCTCGCGCAATTCTTTAATCGCGCTGCCTACATGAGGGGTGAAAACAACGTTGGGCATCGCAAGAAGCGCGGGATCGGGCCGGGGTTCGTGCTCGAAGACGTCAAGCCCCGCACCCGCAATCCGGCGCCCGGTCAAGGCGCGCACCAGCGCCTGTTCGTCCACAATCGGCCCGCGCGCCGTGTTGATGAGATAGGCGGTCGGCTTCATGAGCGCGAACTCGCGGTCGCTGATGAGATGCCGGGTTTGCGGTGTGAGCCTGGCGTGGATCGAGACGAAATCCGATCTGGCGAGGAGTTCATCCAACGGCACCCAGGTGAGGCCAAGGTCTTTTTCCTCGTCCCCGGGAAGACGCCTGGGATCGTGGTAGAGGAGTTGCATCCTAAAGCCCCGCCCGCGCTGTGCAGCTGCCCGGCCCACGCCGCCCATCCCGACAATTCCGAGGGTCTTTCCCGATACCCCTCCACCTTCCATGTAGCATGACTGCGATCCGGGGAACGTTCCGGAACGCATGAGGCGGTCGCCTTCCGCGACGCGCCGGGCCACCGAGAGCAGCAGCGCCCAGGCAAGGTCGGCGGTGGCATCGTCCAGCAACAGGGCGGGAATCACCGTGACCGGGATGCGCCGCGCCGTTGCCTCGGCCACGTCGATATCGGCCGGCGTGATGGTCATGGAGGCAACGGCCCGCAAATCGGGATTGGCCGCAATCACATCGCGGTCCACGTGGTCGTGAAGCAAGCAGAACAGAATATCATGGTCGCGGACGGCGGAAACGAGTTCGTCCTTGGTCATGATGTGGAGCGGATCGGGATTCAGTTCCACTTCGGCAGCCTGGCGCAGCCGCTCGACTGCGCTATGTGCAACAGGCTGGGTGATGAAAATGCGCGGCCGCATCAGTGGTTCCCGTGGCTACACACCGACCCCGGGCATCTTATTGGTGATCGGTGGCTGATTCATCTGGCTATCCTTTGCAAGTCGATGTTAGGACCGCATCCAGCGCACGACGCCGGCAACGCCGTCCACGGAGATACGCGCACCATCCGGGATGCGCTGCGTGGCTTCGTGCACGCCGAGGACCATGGGAATGCCGCGCTCGCGCGCCAGGGAAGCAAGGTGGGAGGTGCTGCCGCCGCGTTCGGCCACCACGCCGGCCACGCGCGACAGGATCTGGGAGAGCGCAGGGCCGGCCACTTTGGTCACCAGAATGTCTCCCGGACCCACGCGCGAGAGCTCGCATTCGCAGTTCACGACGCGGGCCTGTCCTTCACCCCAGCCGATGCCGGCAGGATGGCCGTTGAGGCGCGAGTGATGCAGCCAGACCTTGTCGGGTACTTGCGCCCGCTCCATATGCAGCGGGCGCGCCTGCACCAGCTTGAAGCTATTGTCGTCCATGGCCCACTCGATTTCGACCGGCATGCCCATGAATTCCTCGGCCCGACGCAACAGGCCGGCAAGTTCGAGGACCTGCTTCCGGTTAAGGCAGGGCTTGTTCATCAGCGCCTTGGGCACGAACCGGGTAGCGGGTTCGGTGCGATGAGCGCAGCCCACGCTGTGGTCCTTGCGGCCGGCGACGATTTCGAGAATCTTGCCTTCCTTGCTTACCACGTAGCGGTCGGGAGTCACT
This sequence comes from Burkholderiales bacterium, assembly GCA_019746155.1. Taxonomy (GTDB): domain Bacteria; phylum Pseudomonadota; class Gammaproteobacteria; order Burkholderiales; family SG8-41; genus CAKKQX01. The sequence goes on along the minus strand of JAIESJ010000181.1, from coordinate 1,256 downwards.
TCGCCCTGGGCGATGGCAGACCCCAGGCCCCAGGTCGCGCTCAACAGCATGTCGCCTTCGGCGGTCTTGCTCAAGCCGCCGCCGGAGACGCGGGCCGACACCAGAGGCTGGATCAGGACCGCCATGGCGGTTTCGGCAGGATCGACATCATGGGTGGCCATGTAGCGCAGTGCCCGGGTCATCCACAGTGCCGCCCAGCATGAGCGCACCGCAGTCACGAAATCGGACTCGCTCTCGATCCCGATAAAACTTTCGAACTGACCGGCGAAGCTGGAACCGTAACGGTCCTCGACCAGGGCGGAGGAGCGCACGCAGGTCAGCGCGCCGGTGCGGGCGCTCATGTCGCGCCACGCCGCGAGCAGGGGATCCAGTATTTCCGGAATGATCGGCCGGTCCAGCAGACCCAGTTTCATGTCCAGCGCGCAGCGGCGCGCCCTGGCGCTGTCCTGGGTGGAAAACACACCGCGCGCGGATTCTTCGAGGCCCAGTGCAGCGACCTGTTTGCGGTAAGCTTCGGCGTCGAGACAAAATCCGCCGGGAATGGGCAGCCCGGCGCGGCCAAGTGCGGCCTGGTTGGCGGCCTTGGGGCCGAAACGGTTGGCGTCACACGCCTCGGGGGCAGTAAGCGGAATTACGAGTTGTGCCATTTGTATTTCCTTAAGCGGCATCAGATGCGATCACGATGCGCAGCACACGGCCCGGGTTGCGTTCATATTCCTCAAACGCTGCCGCCGTGTGATCCAGCGGATAGGTCGAAGTGACGAATCCGGAGATGTCGATCCTGCCGGAAGCAACCAGTTCGATGGAAGGCGTCATGTCTTCCGGTGTCAGCGCGCGCGATCCGATAATGCTGATTTCCTTGTAATAGAGCGGAAAGGTGGTGAACTGGCTGCAGCATTCATGGCTCACGGCATAAGGGCACAGGCGTCCGCCCGGACGCAGCATGCTCATGCCGGCCATGAGCGTGGCCGCGCCGCCGGCGGTGTCGATCACCACATCGGCCCCGGAACCGCCGGTCAGACGAAGTATCTCTTCAACCGAGTCCTCCGCGGATGCATCAACCAGGTGGTGGGCGCCCATGCGTTGCGCCATCTCGAGTTTCCATCGGGTGCGCGAGACGACAATAACGGGATTGGCGCCGGCCAGCACCGCAAGGCGCGTATGCAGCAGTCCGGTGGTTCCCTGACCCAGCACCACCACCGATTCGCCCGCCTTGAGACCGATACGCTCCTGGGCGTGGCGTACGGTGGCGAGCG
>JAIESJ010000031.1 GCA_019746155.1 Burkholderiales bacterium | reverse complement strand
GCGGGAGCAGAGTTCGGGCATCGAGCAGGTGAACCAGGCGGTGGCGCAGATGGACGAGGCGACGCAGCAGAACGCGGCCTTGGTGGAAGAAGTGGCGGCGTCAGCCGAGAGCCTGAAGACACAGATGCGCATTGTCAGCGATGCGATGGTGGCGTTCAAGCTGACGCAAGGCGCAGAACACGCAGCGACGCCGGTGAAGTTGGAGAAACCGGTGGCGAGCGTGACAAAGCTGTCGGTGAAGAAGGCATCGGCGAAGGCGGGGAAGGCGGCGGCACCGAAGGCGCGCAAGATGGTCAACGCCAAAGCCGGCGACGACGCGTGGCAGGAGTTCTGAGCCGCTACCGGCAGAGTTGCACGCGGTATTTGAACGTGTCGACAACCGGTTTTGTGAACAGTTTATGTGAGGGATTAGCACTGCGTTGCGTTTTGAAAATGTTTAAGGCAGTTTGAATGGCTACACCATGAATACACAAGCCGTAAACAAAAACGACAGCCGTGAGTTTTATTTCACCGCCAAGGATTTTGAGCGGGTCAGCAAGCTTATTTACCAGCATGCGGGGATTGCGCTGAATCCGAGCAAGCAGGAAATGGTTTACAGTCGCCTGGCGCGACGCTTGCGTGCCAAGGGGCTGACGAGTTTTGAGGATTATCTTTCCCTGCTGGAAGGCGGTGACGCGGCCGAATGGGAAGCATTCACCAATTCGCTGACCACCAACCTGACGGCTTTTTTCCGTGAAGCGCATCATTTCCAGATCCTTGCCCAGCACGTGTTGGCGAAAAAAAACCGGCATCAAATCCAATTATGGTGCAGTGCTTCTTCAACGGGAGAAGAGCCGTATTCCATGGCGATGACCATGGTGGAGGCGTTCGGCACATTCACGCCGCCGGTTCATATTCTGGCGACCGATGTGGATACCCAGGTGCTTGCCAAGGCCCAAGCGGGAATCTACTCGATGGAGCGGCTGGAAAAGATGCCGCAGGAACGAATCAAGCGCTTTTTCCTGAAAGGTACCGGTAATTATGCCGGCATGGTGCGCGTGCGCCGCGAACTGCAGGACATGGTGACGTTCAGGCAGGTCAATTTATTGGACAAGTCATGGCCGGTCCGCGGACCATTCGATGCGATATTTTGTCGTAACGTCATGATTTATTTTGATAAACTGACTCAGAGGCGAATTCTTGAAAAATTCGTGCCGCTGCTTCGTCCCGACGGGTTGCTGTTTGCCGGCCATTCAGAGAGCTTTCACCACGCCGCCGATCTGTTCCTGCCATGCGGTAAGACGGTATACGAAGTGAGCGCAAAACCCAGAGATTGTGATGTCTGAGACGGCGGAAGGCGTTGCCACCAATATCTATTACGACAGTCATTTCCGCATCAATGCCGCGAAATTGCTGCCGGGGGAGTATTACGTAACCGGCGAGAAAATGATGCTGGTGACGGTGCTGGGATCGTGTGTTACGGCGTGCATTCGTGACCCTCAATTCGGCATCGGCGGCATGAATCACTTCATGTTGCCCGAGAGCGTGCATGAGGCCGACAGTCCGCTTTCCAGTTCGGCCCGCTACGGCACGTACGCAATGGAAGTTTTGATCAACCAATTGATCAAACTCGGCGCCCGGCGCAATAAGCTCGAGGCAAAGGTGTTCGGCGGCGGCAACGTCCTGCGCGGCTTTACAGTCAACAACGTCGGAGAACGCAACTCTGCATTTGTTCTGGATTTTCTGAAGACGGAAAAGATCCCGGTGGTGGCGCAGGATCTGATCGATATCTATCCGCGCAAGGTCTGTTTTTTCCCTTACAACGGAAAGGTGATGGTAAAGAAGCTGCGGTCCATGTACAACAGCACCATCATCAAGCGCGAAAACGATTACAGCCAGCGGCTGCGCACAATACGGGTGACGGGAGACGTCGAGCTGTTTGCCTGAAATGTGACAACCTATTTCAATCATATTTTTGCGGTGGATACGGCATGAAAAAAATTTCCGTTGTCGTGATTGACGATTCGGCGTTGATCCGGAAAATTCTTACCGAAATCATCAACAGCCAGCCCGATATGCACGTCGTCGGCGCCGCTCCCGATCCGCTCGTGGCACGCGAGATGATCCGCTCGCTCAACCCCGATGTGCTGACGCTCGACGTGGAGATGCCCAAAATGGACGGTCTCGATTTCCTCGAGCGTCTGATGCGCCTGCGTCCGATGCCGGTGCTGATGGTGTCGACCCTGACCGAACGCGGCTCGGAAATCACGCTGCGCGCGCTGGAACTTGGCGCGGTGGACTACATTGCCAAGCCGAAGATCGATATCAGCAGCGGCATGAAGGAATACGCCGTCCAGATTGTCGATAAGATCCGCGTTGCGGCGCAGGCGAGAATCAGGCGGCCGTTGCCGCTCCAGGTCGCCCCCAAACTGACGGCTGATGCGGTGCTGCCGGCGCTGTCCAATCGCATTGCATCCACCGAAAAGCTGATTATTATCGGCGCATCGACCGGGGGTACGGAAGCGATCAAGGAGGTACTGATGAGAATGCCGCCGGATTGTCCCGGCATACTCATTACCCAGCATATGCCAGAGGCGTTTACGAAGTCGTTTGCCAATCGGTTGAATAATTTGTGCAGGATCGTGGTGACGGAAGCAAAGGATGGCGAACGCATTTTGGCCGGCCACGCCTATGTGGCACCGGGTCATTCCCATTTGCTGCTCAAACGCAGCGGCGCCAGTTACGTGACCGAGCTTTCCCAGGCGCCGCCGGTGAACCACCATCGGCCGTCGGTGGATGTGCTGTTTCGTTCCGCGGCCAATTACGCCGGCAAGAACGCGATCGGAGTGATTTTGACCGGCATGGGGAAGGACGGGGCGGCCGGCATGCTGGAAATGAAAAAGGCGGGGGCCTACAACTTTGCCCAGGACGAGGCGACATGCGTCGTTTTCGGGATGCCGAAGGAAGCCATTTCCATAGGCGCGGTCGATGAAACGGTACCGCTTCACGAGATGGCGAAACACGTATTGTCGCGCGTGGTTTCAATGGGAGCACAGACTGTCCGGGTATGAGCGTTTTCCGGCGCGGTGCCGCAGCGCGGCTCTCTGCGAAATTTTAATTGCCCTGGATACAGTCGCTCGAAATTACAATACCAGCAGTTTCGCATCGGAACCTATCGCCTAAAGATTGCGCGAATTCGGGCCGTCGGTCCTGACTGTTGTGCGGTGCCATAGCGCGAAGGATTATCCGGGCTTCGATGACATTGAAGATCGTGTTTTATGGGCGTTAGTCCGCGCGAGATCGCGATCGCCAGGAAATTGTACAGGACCGTCATCGGTGCGCTGTTGGGATTGTCGCTTATCTATGCCTTGGCGTTCATGCTATTGATTAACTATCAATGGCGTGAATATCGGGAAGCCGAACGCGCCGTGTCGATCAATTATGTGACTGATGGAAAAGTGCTGGACGCGGCAATCGGGATGGCGGATCAGCATGCTGTGAAGGACCGGGACAAGGCGCGCCGGAACCTGATTGTACTGACAGGCGCCTTGATCGCTGGCCTTATGCTCGCGGTTCTTGTCTTTTTGGCGGTGCGGCGTGCCGTTGCAGCTATGGTTCGGTTGCAAACGGTCGGCGTAATGGCGGACATTACCGACCACAAGCATATCGAGGCGGCACTCAAGGAAAGCGAAGAACGGTTCCGGCAGTTTTCCGAATCGATCAATGTCGGATTCTGGATCCTTGATTCAAATCCGCGGTGCGTGACCTATGTCAACCGTGCCTTTACCCAGATGTCGGGGTTGGAAGCAGACGAAGTCTATCGTAGTCCCGTCCCCCGCATTGATGTGGTCCATGAGGACGACCGGCAGACCGTAAAGCTCGCATTCGAAGAATGGCTTCAGGGCGAGCCGTCTTCCTTGCTGGAGATCGATTACCGTATCGTGCGGCCGGACGGCGAAATGCGTTGGATTCACGATCACGGCGTGAAGCTCCAGGACGAGAATGGCCAGACATTTCGCATTCTCGGTATTTCCGAGGACATCACCGACCGCAAACGGACCGATGAGGCGATCAAGGCAATGAGCAGGGCGTTGGAACAAAAGGCGGGCGAACTGGCAACCGTCAACCGGGAGCTGGAGGCTTTCGCCTACTCGGTTTCCCACGACTTGCGGGCGCCGCTGCGTCACGTCGACGGCTACCTCAGCCTGCTGCAGAAAAGAGTCAGCCCCTTACTTGACGAAACCTCCCAACGCTACCTAGCAACCATTTCGAAGGCGACCGAGAGGATGGCCAGCCTGATCGATGATCTGTTGGCGTTCTCGCGGATGGGCAGGACCGAACTGAACAAGACGGTCGTGCCGCTTAACCGTCTGATCAAGGACGTTATTGGCGAGCTGAAAACGGAAACGGAAAACCGCCATATCGATTGGATCGTGAAACCCTTGCCGGATGTTTTTGTTGATGCCGCGCTCTTCCGGCAGGTATTCTTTAGCCTGATCGAGAACGCGGTAAAATACACGCGCCCGCGCCCGCAGGCGAGAATCGAGATCGGCTGTATCAATGATGACGGGAATGAAGCCATCATTTTTGTCAGTGACAACGGCGTGGGTTTCGATATGAAATACGTCGACAAGCTGTTCGGCGTTTTCCAGCGTCTGCACCGCGCGGAAGAGTTCGAAGGCACGGGTATCGGTTTGGCCAACGTCGCGCGCATCATCCAGCGCCACGGCGGCCGGGTATGGGCGGTCGGCGACAAAGACAAGGGCGCAACCTTTTACGTGGCGATTCCACTGGAAGAGAAAGACAAATGACTAGCGACCGAGTGAAAGTCCTGCTGGTGGAAGACAGCGAGTACGATGCGGAACTGGCGCTGACCGCCCTGTCCGACCGTTGCCACGCCGACCAGATCGTCGTCGTCGGCGATGGCGAAGATGCGCTCGATTATCTTTACTTCCGCGGCAATTTCTCCGATCGCGCGCCCGGTAACCCGTCCCTGATCGTGCTCGATATAAAAATGCCCAAAGTCGACGGCCTGGAAGTGCTGCGCACCATCAAGGCGGATGCACAGCTCAAGGTCATTCCCGTCGTAATGCTCACTTCCTCGCGGGAGGAACGGGACGTAATCGAGAGCTATCGCCTGGGAAGCAACGCTTATGTGGTCAAACCGCTCGTTTTTTCTGAATTTTATGAGGCGGTCAAAGAGCTGGGAGTGTTCTGGCTCAAAATCAATGAGCCGTGTCCTGTAGGCGGGTGAAGCGCATAACTGAAAAGGTTCATGAGGCAGCTTTAAACTTCCTGGGGCTTTTCTCCGCCGAGTGCCGTCACCAGATCAGCCAGCATGCGCGCCAGTTCGCCGGTCATGAGCGAGAAATTGACGTCGAACTGCTCGTCGGCGCCTTCAGGCTGCTCGCCGGTGTCTCCCTTGAGAATGTCGAGGAAGGCGAGACGCTTGATCTGAAGTTGCTCGGTCAGGACAAAGGAAATCCGGTCCCTCCAGGTCATTCCCAGGCGTGTGGCGGTCTTGCCGGCCGCGATGTGGTCCCGGATTTCCCTGCCTTCCAGGGCATGGCGCACATAGCGAACCGTGGCTCTGCTTTCATCGAATGACCGCAGCTCCAGGTCCTGGTCAATTGTGAATCCGGCCGAGGCCTCTCCTGCCGCCAGCCACTGGGTCATGGCCGAGGCCGGAGAACGCCGGGTTTCAAGACGCTTGAGCGGTGGATTATCGAGGGACTGGAGCAGGGTTTTGATCAGCTCTTCGGCCCGGGCCTCGCCGGCTGCGTCGATCGCCAGCCAGCCATGGATCGGGTCTATCCAGGCCCGGGTGGTCCGCAGGCGGGTAAAGGCCCGGGGCAGCAATTCCTGATGCACGCGATCCCTGATTTCCCGCATCTGCTTG
>JAIESJ010000162.1 GCA_019746155.1 Burkholderiales bacterium | reverse complement strand
GGACGCTCCGCAGCTTGCGTGCATCGGGTGCAATGCGGAGATAGCAACGCCCTACATTTGCTTGCGCTACTCGGCGGGGTCGATGCGCGCCTCGATCAGCGTGAAACATGATGATTTCAACGCCGACTGCACCGCTTTCCTGAGTTCCGCAACGCTGTTCACGATTACGCCGTCGCCGCCATACGCCTTCGCCAGCAGCGTGTAATCCGGGCTGCCGGTGGCCACCCCGGTTTGCGGAAACTTCATGCGTTCCTGCTTGAGCTTGATCAGCGACAGCGTATCGTCGCGGAACACCACCATGACGATGAGCAGCTTGTACTCGTCGAGCAGCGACATCTCGCCGATCACCATGTCCAGCCCCGCCTCGCCCATCATCGCCAGCACCGGCCGCCGCGGGAACATGAGCTTGGCCGCAATCGCCGCCGGCAAGGCATAGTCCATGGAGCCCAGACCGTTCGACTGCAGAAGCCGCCACGGCTCGTCGGCCTGCCACACGTGGTTGATCAGAATGCGATGCGATCCGGTGTCGATGGTGGCGATGGTGTCGCGCGGGAATACGTCACGCAGCGCAGACGCGACCTGGTAGGGCCCGATGCCGCGTGCCGGCTTGAGCGCAATGGCATCACGTATAGTGACGCGATACTTGTCGAGTTCGGCATCGGTCCAGCGTCCGGGCGCCGACGCCGATGAAGGCGAGCGGTTTTTTCGCCGCCTTGAGCCAGGACAGCACCTGGGTGAGGTCCCGGGATGCCGGTCTTGCGGAACGCTTCCAGCAATTCCAGCGCTTCTCCACCGGGTATGCCGAAGGCGTAACGGACGCCCTCCTCTTTTAGCGCTTGCGAATACCGGATTCCCGCATCGGAATCCATATGGTGGAATCGAGTTCAGGGCTTGACATAGTGCAATATTATCAGTTATTTTCACAGGCTGACCGCGAGTCCCGCCGTGCCCAAGTCACAGGCAAAAAACTTCCGTTTCTGCCTCGCCCCGAAGCCGTCGGCAGCTGCCTCACCGCCCAGCCATCGAACAATGTGAAATCAGCCCCCGCGCCATGTGCGGGCAGCGAAATATCCAGGAGCCAGCATGAGTCATAATCTGTTCAATTCCCTGCAAGAGTTTAAGTACGACGGAAAATCCGGCAAATACTATTCCCTGCCCGCGCTGGAGAAGGCCGGACTCGGCAGGATTTCACGGTTGCCGGTCAGCTTGCGCGTCGTGCTCGAGTCCGCATTGCGGAATTATGACGGTAAAAAAATCACCGAGGCGCATCTGAAAAGCCTCGCCGGCTGGCAGCCCCGGGCCCAGCGCAGCGAGGAAGTACCGTTAGTCGTCGCGCGCGTGCTGCTGCAGGACATGACCGGTGTGCCGCTGGTGGTGGATTTCGCCGCCATGCGCGAAGCCGCGAAAGCACAGGGCAAGAACCCCGACATCATCGAACCGCTCTGTCCGGCGCACCTGATCATGGATCACTCGGTGCAGATCGATGCCTATGGCACTCCGGATGCGCTCAAGAAAAACATGGAAATCGAGTTTGCACGCAACCGCGAGCGCTATCAGTTCCTGAAATGGAGCGCGCAGGCGTTCAAGACCTTCCAGATCATCCCGCCGGGCAACGGCATCTGCCATCAGATCAACCTCGAATACATCTCGCAGGTCGTATGGCACAAGGACGGCATGTTCTATCCCGACAGCCTGGTCGGCATCGATTCGCACACCACCATGGTCAACGGTCTCGGCGTGCTGGGCTGGGGCGTGGGCGGCATCGAGGCCGAAGCCGCGATGCTGGGCCAGCCGATGTACTTCCTCGAACCCGACGTGGTCGGCGTGCATCTTACCGGAAAGCTTGCCGATGGCGTGACCGCCACCGACCTCGTGCTCAAAATCGTGCAGCTGCTGCGCGAAAAGAAAGTGGTCGGCAAATTCGTCGAATTCTTCGGCGAGGGCGCGGCGTCGCTGCCGCTGCCGGACCGCGCCACGATCGGCAACATGTCGCCGGAATATGGCGCGACCTGCGGCTTCTTCCCGGTCGATGACGTCTCCTGCGAGTTCCTGCGCATGACGGGCCGCGGCGATATCGTGCCGGCGGTCAAGGCGTATTACGAAGCCCAGGGCATGTACGGCATGCCGAAGAAAGGCGATATCGACTACAGCGACATTGTCGAGCTCGACCTCGGATCCGTCCGGCCCGCCGTGTCCGGCCCGCGCCGCCCGCACGACCGCCTCGACCTGCCGGAGCTGAAAGGCAAGTTCCAGGAACTCTTGGTCAAACCCTTCGCCGAAGGCGGCTACGGCAAGGCGAACGAGATCAGCAAGCGGGTCCCGACCGGCAAGGCGGGAATCGACGTCGGCCACGGCGATGTGCTGATCTCCGCCATCACCTCCTGCACCAACACCTCCAACCCCGGCGTGCTGCTGGGCGCGGGGCTCCTCGCCAAGAAAGCCGTTGAAAAGGGCCTGAAGCCCCATCCGCGGGTGAAAACTTCGCTCGGACCCGGCTCGCTTGCCGTGACCGAATACCTGAAGAACTCGGGGCTGCTGCCCTATCTCGAACAGCTCGGCTATTACGTCGCGGGCTACGGCTGCACCACCTGTATCGGCAACTCGGGGCCGCTCGATGCGCACATAGATGAGGCGGTCAGCAAAAACGACATCGTGGCCGCAGCCGTGCTGTCGGGCAACCGCAACTTCGAGGCACGCATCCACCAGAACATCAAGGCCAATTTCCTGATGAGCCCGCCGCTCGTCGTGGCGTTCGGGCTCGCCGGCACCGTCAATATCGACATAACCAAGGATCCGATCGGCACCGGCAAAGACGGCAAGCCGGTCCACCTCAGGGACATCTGGCCCTCCACCCAGGAAATCGGCGCAGTCATGAAGTACGCGACCGATCCCGAGATGTACCGCAAACTCTTTTCGGCATTCGGCGAAGGCAACCCGATGTGGGACGAGATCCCGGCTTCGGTCGGCGCCACCTACCAGTGGGACGAGAAATCAACTTACGTGCGCCACCCGCCCTACTTCGACGGTTTCTCGATGAAGCCCGGCAAGGTGTCCGACGTCAGGGGCGCGCGCGTGCTCGGCATCTTCGGCGACTCGATCACGACCGACCATATCAGCCCCGCCGGCGGCATCCGCGCCACGACGCCGGCCGGCAAGTATCTGCAGGATCACGGCGTGGCGGTTGCCGATTTCAACACCTACGGCGCGCGCCGCGGCAACCACGAGGTCATGATGCGCGGCACCTTCGCCAACGTGCGCATCAAGAACCTGATGGTGCCGGGCACCGAGGGCGGCATCACCATCCATCAGCCTTCCGGCGAGCAGACCTCGATCTACGAGGCTGCGATGCGTTACAAGAAGGAAGGCGTATCGACCGTGGTGTTCGGCGGCGACGAATACGGCCAGGGCTCCTCGCGCGACTGGGCGGCCAAGGGTCCGCAGCTGCTCGGCGTGAAAGCCGTGATCGTGCGCAACTTCGAGCGCATTCACCGCGCCAATCTGGTGTTCATGGGCGTGCTGCCGCTGCAGTTCAAGGACGGCGCGAGCGTGCAATCGCTCAAGATCGACGGCTCGGAAACCATCGACATCCTCGGCATCGAAAACGGTATCACGCCGATGCAGGACGTGACCATGGTGGTCCACCGCAAGAACGGCCAGGTTGACAAAGTGCCCCTCAAGCTGCGGATCGACACGCCGATCGAGGTCGATTACTACCAGCACGGCGGGATTCTGCCCTATGTTCTCCGAGAACTGCTGGCCGCCTGAGCAGACAGCGGGGTTCTCACTTGTCTCTACCCCCGCATCTTCTGTTCGTTTTGTTTCCCTGCTGTTCCTCTTCCAGGAACCGTATGAACCTGTTGCGTTCATCGACCAGGATCACGTTGGGGCGGACAGGCTCGTTGGCCAATTCAAATCCCATGATGATGATCCGCTCCCCTGCCTTGATTAAGTGGGCCGCCGCGCCATTCATACAAACGCGCCCCGAACCGCGTTCCCCGGGGATGACATAGGTCTCAAGCCGCGCCCCTGAAGTATTGCTCACGACCAGCACTTTCTCACCCACCCATAACCCTGCCTTGCTTATCAGCTCCTCGTCGACCGTAATGCTGCCGATATAGTCGACGTCGGCCTCGGTTACAACAGCGTGATGAATTTTGGATCTCAACACCCAGCGCATGAAAGACTCACTAGAAAAAGTAAATGGGATAGAAGAAAAAAATTGGATTCGATTTTAAAAGAATCGCTCCTATCAAATCGAAGCCACGCCGCTGCCGCAGAGCCGGCCAAAATCGGCAAGCGTACCCATTATAATGAGTATTTGGAAGAAAATTGCCATGTCTAGTCCATTCCATCGTCTCGCGCCGCCCGCTGTGATCGAGAAGATCACAGCCATCGTCGGTCAGCGAGGGATCATCACCGATCCGCACGACATGGAACCCTATGTCGTCGACTGGCGCGGCTTCTACCGCGGTGCCACGTCTTTGGTGGTACGGCCTGCCGATACCCAGCAAGTCGCCGCGGTGGTGAAAATCTGCGCCGAGACGCAAACGCCGATCGTGCCGCAGGGCGGCAACACCGGCATGTGCGGCGCTTCCGTCCCGCATGCCGACGGGCGCGAGATCGTGCTGTCGCTCGCGCGCATGAATCGCATCCTCGAAGTCGACGCGCTCAATAACACGGTCACCGTCGAGGCCGGCTGCGTGCTTGCCGGCATCCGGCAGACGGCAGCGGAGGCCGGCCGCCTGTTCCCGCTGAGCCTGGGCGCCGAAGGCAGTTGCCAGATTGGCGGCAACCTTTCGACCAATGCGGGCGGCGTAAACGTGCTGCGTTACGGTAACGCCCGCGATCTGGTGCTGGGATTGGAAGTGGTGTTGCCTGATGGGCGCATCTGGAATGGCCTGCGCGCCTTGCGCAAGGACAATACCGGCTATGACCTCAAGCAGCTGTTTATCGGCGCCGAAGGCACGTTGGGCGTCATCACTGCGGCCGTGCTGAAGCTCTTCCCGCTGCCGAAGTCATCAGCCACCGCATGGACCGCGGTGCCCAGCCCCGAGGCGGCGCTGCAACTGCTCTCGCTGCTGAGACAGCACTGCGGGGACCGGGTGGCGGCTTTCGAGTTGATTTCGCGCAACTGTCTGGACCTGGTGCTGCGCCATATTCCCGACACGCGCGACCCGCTGTCCGCAGCACATGAGTGGTATGTGCTGACCGATCTTGGCGATTCCCGCGAGGGCAATGCCCTGCGTGACGAGCTGGAACAGGCGCTGGCCGCAGCCATGGAACACGGGCTCGTCACTGACGCGGTCATTGCCGGAAACCAGGCCCAGGCGCAGGCGCTGTGGCGCATGCGCGAAGCCATTCCCGAGGCCGCGCGCGCCGAGCCCGGCATGCTCTACCGTCACGACATCGCGGTGGCCGTGAGCCAGGTCCCGGTCTTCATCAGCGAGGCGCAGACGGCACTCGAGCGGCGTTTCCCCGGCGTGCACACCATCTGCTTTGGCCATCTCGGCGACGGCAATCTGCACTACAACGCTTTCGTTGCCGGGCGCAGCCGCGACGATGCCGCGGCACGCGACGCCCACGACGTCACCGAGGTGGTGTACGACATCGTTCAGCGCTACCGGGGCAGCTTCAGCGCCGAACATGGTATCGGACTCTACAAAGTGGATGAACTGAAGCGCTACAAAAGCGCGGTCGAACTCGAACTCATGCGCACCCTCAAGCACGCGCTCGATCCCCACAACCTCATGAATCCCGGGAAAGTGCTTTAAAACCTAAAGGACTTGGCCACAGAGGACATAGAGGACACAGAGAACGGCCAATCAAGCATACCGAGCTTTTGATTTTACTCTGTGAACTCTGTGG